>JALZOO010000171.1 GCA_030913905.1 Acidobacteriota bacterium | reverse complement strand
GCTTTTGCTACCTCAGGAAAGTCGTGATCTTCAGTGGCTATCCAGAAAACAGGAACCGCCTTTGTGTTTCGCTGGGTCAAGCAGCCGGCGAGCTTTACCGCCGAGAGCGCTTTGTAGATTGTGTAGAGCGGACCGGAAAACAAACCTGCCTGCTGACCGGAAACGACAGCCAAACAGTCAGGGTCGTGCAACAGCTGAATATTTTTTAGAGTCTCTTCGCCCGCTCCCCAAGCGGTATTCATATCCTGAAGGGCGTCGCACAACGAATTGCGATCCGTCTGATGAGCGGCGAGAACTTCAGCCGCGCGGTCCTGCAGCTCGTGATGAAAGCGCACTGCCGAAGGGTAAAATTCCCGCAATGCGATTGGGTCATGTAGATAATCAAGAAAGAGTCGCGATTGATGTGGGATGCGATCGAACGAAAGAGTTTCGACTCGCAAGCCAGATTCTTCAGGCGTGCTGTAACATGCAGGTTCGGCGGTGCTCAATTTGTGATTACTCCCTGACCAGGCATCTTACGGGCATTTTACGCAGGATGCTCGTCTTGCACCAGTGAGGCGTGTCGGCCGGATGTACTATTTCAGTTTTCTCTGTGTAACCTCCGTGTTCTCTGTGCCTCTGTGGTGAACGGTTCACTGAAAAAGATTCACCACAGAGGACACAGAGGACCCACAGAGATTCTTCAATCCACGATATCAGTTCCCGCCGCCTGCGGTTTTGTTTATACTTCCGCGAGTCCTTCAACTCTAGACAGGCATCCCTACTGATGCGCGAACCCGGAACAGACGATATCACTCAACTGTTGATTGACCTGACGAACGGCAAGCACGCCGCTGTCGACGGTCTGCTGCCGTTAATCTATGGCGAGCTGCGCAGCCTGGCCGGGAATTACCTGCGACGCGAACGTTCCGATCACACACTGCAACCGACTGCCCTGGTACACGAGGCTTACCTGCGGCTAGTTGACCAGACACAGGTGAACTGGCAAAACCGCGCCCACTTCTTCGGCGTGGCGGCGCAAATGATGAGAAGAATTCTGGTAGATCACGCGCGCGCTCACAAGGCGGAGAAGCGCGGCAGCGACTTTCAGAAGCTTTCGTTAGACGAGAATATCGATAAGGCGGTCGAACGCGGGACTGACCTCATCGCACTTGACGAAGCATTGACGGAGTTAAGCAAAGTGGACGAACTGAAAAGCCGGATCGTTGAGCTCCGTTATTTTGGTGGACTAACGGTGGATGAAACCGCGGAAGTGCTCGGTGTCACCCCGGTCACGATCAATCGCCACTGGCGGATGGCAAAGGCGTGGCTCTTTGGGAAGTTGCAGCCCACGTAAACGCCAACCGCGCAGTTAAAAACAAAAGAGAGCGCCGATGAAGGGCGCTCTCTTTCTTTTACGAGGTTCAATCTGTTACTGACCAATCGGCGGGTCGGTTACTGTGGCCGCCTGCGTTTCGTTGACGTGAATTGTGTTGCTATCGGAATCAAGGAAGAAATGGTTTTTACCAGTAGCGCCCACACCTTCCGTCACCTGGGGATCGGCATTAACTGCATAACCGGCTTGCGCGGTAGTTGACTTAGGAATGACGCGCATCGTGTAAACGTAGCCATCTACAACCGGCGTAGTCCCCGCAAAGCGAGTGTCGAGGAGTCCTTCCTTCAACATCTCATCGAACGTGCCAAACTTGCTGCGTTGGTGACTGTTGTAGTAGAGCATCTGCTGCTCGGCAATTGTTCTAAGGGTCTTAATGGCGGCAGCTTCGTTCGCTGACCTGACGGCGGCCTTCCAACCGGTGACACCGACTGCGATCAAAATGCCGATAATGGCGATTACGATCATCAACTCGATAAGAGAAAACCCGCGTTCGCCGATACGTTGGTATCTATCGGTAGCGCGTTGGTGTTTATTGAATCTCATAAAAATCTCCTTCGCCTGATTACACGTCTGAACCGGTTGCCGGTTCCGCGATTGAGTAATACCCGGGCTGCATAATCAAGCATCAAAGCTAGTCTACTACAGGCATTTCCGAACGTCATGTTACCGGTGGGTAAGTGACTGAATTTGATTTTCTCTGTGCGATCTCTGTGTTCTCGTGTCTCTGTGGTGGATGCCCGCTGCCAAAGACTCACCACAGAGACACGGAGGACACAGAGGAAGCACCAGAGAAATGCCTCGCTTTCAGACTAAGACAGCGCCAGCTAAAGGTCGCTCGGTTCCCGAATTGAAAGGCAAGTCCCCAGATTGGGGCAATTGCAGATTCACGTGCGGGAGCGAGTTTTAGCATGTAGAATGCAGAAAATGGAGGTAGCAGGGACCATTCGATGAGACGCCTCGAAACCATCAAGGGACAAGGACCGTTGGTTGCTTCCGAAGCGACCGAGAAGATCGAGCGTCTGCAACGAGCGATCGAAACGGTCATCAAGGGAAAACCCGAGTCCGTGAGGTTAGCCATCGTGGCCCTGATTGCCGGCGGGCATTTGCTCGTGGAGGATGTTCCCGGCGTCGGAAAGACCACCCTGGCCCAGGCTTTGGCCCGCGCGCTGCAATGCAGCTTTCAGCGGATCCAGTTTACTTCCGACCTTTTGCCGTCTGACGTAATCGGCCTTTCCATTTACAACCAGCACACAGGAATATTTGAATGGAAGCCGGGACCAATCTTTGCAAACGTCGTACTTGCGGATGAGATCAACCGAACGACTCCCAAAACACAGTCTGCTTTGCTCGAGGCGATGGCCGAGCGACATGTGACGGCTGAAGGCGTCACCCATCCGCTGCCCGCGCCCTTCATTGTCGTTGCCACTCAGAATCCGATTGAACACCACGGCACGTATCCTCTGCCCGAGTCGCAGCTGGATCGTTTCATGTTGCGGCTGCGGATAGGTTATCCGGCAGTTGATGACGAGAAACAGATACTGCGCGATCGAGAGTTCAGCGATCCGCTGGATGACTTGCGACCAGTAATGGCGGCTGGGGAGATCGAAGAGTTACAACACAACGTCGCCGATGTCGCAGTTGATGATGCGCTGGTTGAATACCTGATGCGCATCGTCGCGGCGACACGAAATTCTGAGATGCTGGATCTGGGCGTCAGCCCTCGCGGAACGCTTTCGCTGTTTCGCGCCGCGCAAGCGTTGGCTTTGACTGAAGAACGTTCTTATTGCATCCCCGACGATATCAAGCGTCTGGTGGTTCCCGTTTTTGCCCATCGCATTCTCGTCAGCACTCGCTTCTCATCATCAATGCGCCGCAGTGAAGAGGCGGAAGCCGTTCTTAAAGAAATACTAAAAACGGTAAGCGTGCCGCTTTAGAAGGATGAAGGCGGAAGGATGAAGGATGAAAGGGAAAACGCAAGCTATTCGGGACGATAACCGTTCATCCTTCCTCCTTCATCCTTCATCCTTCCCCAAGTGGCGCAATATCATTCTGGGTACCCTCCTGGTTTCCATTGGTCTGGCCGCAGCTTTGGTGACCATCCTGGCCCGCCGAACAGATAACCACTTTCTCGCGGCATTCACCGCAGTAGTTTCACTAGTAACGGCGGCGTTGATGTTGATTTTCCTTGTGCCGCCTCTGGCACGGTCCGCTCGTCTTGAGGTCAAGCGCTTCGACTTGCCGATCGAGATAACCAGCGGCGGCGGCATCTTCCTGCTCATCCTGTTCGTCGTCGCCTTTGCAGCGTGGAACACGGGAAACAATCTCTTGTTCCTCGTTTTTTCCTTGCTCTGTTCGACTCTGTTCGTTAGTGGTGTCGCGGCCAGGGCGTCGCTGCGAGACTTGATTGTGTCAGCACGTTTTCCAGACCACATCTTTGCCGGCGAAGCGGCGCCGGTAATAGTCACACTGCGCAATGCCAAACGGCTGCTGCCCTCATTTTCAATTCTGGTCGAAGCCCGTGGTCCTAAAGACGCGAATCCAGCAGTTAGTCATAAACGTCGCCTGCGCAATTTCCATAAACGGCAGCTTGCTTACTTTACTTACGTTCCGCACCACGCGGCTGCAGAGCAGCGCGTCGAACAGTTGTTCCCAACGCGCGGCCATGTGTCGATCACGGGTTTTGAATTGTCCACGCGATTTCCGTTTGGCTTCTTCCGTTTCCGCCGGCGGTTGAAAGCGCGTGATGTAGGAATCGTTGTTTATCCGAAGCCTGAACCAATAGGCGACGACCTTCACCTGCTACCTGCTTACGCAGGACACATGGCATCGATGCGTCGTGGCCTCGGCCAGGATCTTTTTTCCCTGCGTGATTACAAACCGCAGGACGACCTACGTCACATAGATTGGAAAGCTACTGCCCGCTCACGCAACCTTACAGTGCGCGAGTTCACGGCTGAAGATGAGCGCAGGATTACTATCGTCCTCGACACAAGAGACCCAGCCGACTCCGACGGAGAAGGAAATTTCGTGGAGAGATTTGAGAAGGGTGTGGTGCAGGCGGCGTCGCTTTTGAAACACTTCATCGCGGAGAGTGCGGAAGTGCGTTTAATGCTGGGAGACGACCTGGGCCCCTACGGGAGCGGACTCAAGCAGCTTTACGATTGCCTCCGGCGGTTAGCGCTAGTCGCCCCTCAGAAACAAAATGGCGAAGGACTGTTTGCGAATACCGGTGACGCACCCGCACACAAAAACGAGAGCGATGTGTTCGATGAAGATTATGCGATAGTGCTGACTACCGCTGCCCTCGGTTCAATTCCCGCGAGGATCTGGCGAGCCTCCCATGTGATTCACCTTTGACCACGTTCTGAATGTTCGCTTATCACTGCGCGAAAAGAAGTAATGACCTACTGCCGACGCAAAATCGAATCAAGAGGAAACAGGTGGGGCTGCCAGTCGTTTCAACCAATCAAACACTAAAACGAGATTATTCACCGACTGCCTTAAGGCTGGTCGCCTTTTGCTTTGTTCTCTCCGGGGCAACCGGATTGATTTACGAAGTGCTCTGGGCGCGCATGCTCGGGCTGGTCTTCGGAGCGACAACGCTTGCGATAAGCACCGTGCTAGCCGCCTTCATGGGTGGCCTGGCGCTCGGAAGCCTGCTTGCGGGACGCTTAGGCGGCAGAATTAAACGGCCCATTCGCTGGTATGGACTATTTGAAGTGGGCATCGCCGTTTACGCGCTCGCCATCCCTGTGCTGTTCGCATTCGTTGACCATCTATACGCGGCTCTCTGGCAGCAGTTTAATCCGAACTCCTTCGTCTTCAGTCTGCTCCGTTTCATACTCACCAGTTTGATACTGCTGGTTCCGACGACGCTGATGGGCGCCACGCTGCCGCTGCTCGCGGCCGCTTTACTCAAGTCGCAGATTGTAAATACGACCTCAATTACAAAGCTCTATACACGCAATCTCGCCGGCGCGATCTGCGGCTGTATCGCAGCCGGATTTGTTCTGTTACCTGCGCTGGGCGTGCGCGGAACAACTTACGTCGCATCGGCAATCAACCTGCTCATCGGCGTCGTCGCTCTCGTTGCTGACAGGCGAGCTGCAGTTGTCTTACCCACTACGGATACGGAAAAACCTGTTAACGAAGCAGACATGCTTGTGGCGCACGACTCTGTCGGAATCAATGATGCAAAGTTCTGGTTGTTCTGCGCTTTTATTTCCGGCTTTGTAACCTTCAGCACGCAGGTAGCGTGGACGCGCATGCTGACGATGATCATCGGGTCAAGCACTTACGCCTTCAGCATTACCGTGGCCTTGTTTCTTCTGGGGTTATCAGCCGGAGCGTTTGTCATTGCACGAAGAAATATTAATGCCAAGCTGCGGGCTACGGTGTTGACGCTAGAACTGCTCACTGCGCTAAGCCTGGTGTTCAGCTTGTTCATCGTGAATAGAATCCCCGGAATTCTCCTGACGCTCGGTTTGGGCTTCAAGGTCAACAGTTGGGGGGGCTTGCTCGCACTGCAAATTCTTTCCGTTGCGCTGTTGATTCTCTTGCCGGCTTTTCTAATGGGGACGGTCATGCCGCTGGTCCTTGTTTGGAGCGGAAGGCGTTCCGGCAACACCTCGGTCAGCGCGGTCGGACGGAGTTACGCGCTGAATACCGTCGGTGCCATTGCAGGTGCGTTGATGGCCGGCTTCGTTTTAATTCCAAAAATCAATACGCGGTTCACAATTCTTTTTGCCGCGGCGCTATGTGTGCTGGTCGCTGGCCTGGCGTTCGAGTCTAAGAGGGATTTGAGTCGCGCCGGCGCTGCGGCAGCAACGGTTCTATTGATGGTGGCGCTGTTTGCTATTGCTCCGCGCATGAAGCTGGACAATCTATCAGTGGGAGCCTACGACAGCCTGGTGAGGATAATCTCCAAAAGCCGCGGAACCGTTGCGGACAAAGCGGCCGAACAAGCCGGACCAGGAGAGCACCGCTTGTTGATGTATGAAGAGGGACCAACCTCGACCGTTTCCGTGCGCCGCGACTGGGAGGTGACGTCCATGGCCATTAACGGACGTACAAATGCTTCTGACCGCGAAGACATGCCGACTCAGATCATGCTGGGACAGTTGCCTCTCCTGGTCGCGCCAAACAACCGGAGCGCGTTGATTGTAGGATTTGCATCCGGGATCACGGCCGGCGCAATGTTGCAATCGCCGATAGAAACGGTCGAGTGTCTTGAGCTTGAACCCGCGACGATAAACGGCTCGCGGTTTTTCGAGCACGTCAACAACCGGCCGCTAAACGATCCGAGGCTGCGTTTGGTAATTGAGGACGCGCGCACGTATCTGCGAGTGACGCCTAAGCGCTACGACATGATTGTCAGCGAGCCGAGCCATCCCTGGGTTCCGGGTGTCGCAAACCTATTCACGAAAGAGTTTTTCATATTAGGGCGGGAGCGGCTGAGCGAAGGCGGGGTTTTTGTTCAATGGGTCCAGATCTACCAACTCTCCACAGAGAGTTTGCGATCGGTGCTGGCGACTTTTCAGAGCGTGTTTCCTCACGTGCACGTCTTCCGGGTTGAGGGAGCCACCAAAGGGAGGGACTTGCTGCTCGTCGGAAGCAAAGAGCCGCTGACGTTGGACCGAATAGGGGGGCGCATGACTGATTCACGGACGGCCCAGGAATTAGCCCGCGTGAATATCAAGACCGAAGGTGATGTAAGGACGTGGTACGTCTGCGACGAATCGCGTTTGGGGCCGGCCGTAGCCGGAGCGGTCATCAACACTGACGACAATATGCATGTGGAGACCACTGTGCCAAGGGAAGCATTTCGTCCGCTCATGGAGAACAATGCAGTGTGGGTCGAATCTCTCGCCGCCAAGTGAGTCTCCAGTCTCCAGTCCGGGCAGGGGGGTCTTGGAACAGCGGATGAAAAATGGCGATGAGCGCCGAAGGCGCGGAAGTTAGTAGCCCCGGGCGTAAGCCCGGGGGTCAAGTCGTTCAAAGACGCCAAAGCCCGCGAAGCGGGCGACAGATACTTCATAAATTGCAGTCAACGCCTGTGACGCCCCTACGGGGCTAGCACATTTTGTTTCTGCCGTAACCCCGGGCTTACGCCCCGGGGCTACTAACTTCCGCGCCTTCGGCGCTACGCGATAGGGCAAGCCTGCAGAGAACAGAGTTGCCAACGACCATTGCGGTGGGAATAGATATGGATGACTTTGTAGTGTCCGCTAAAATCGTGACCCTGGTAGTACCACTTGGCTGAGTCTTTGCCGGTGATTACCGCCGTCTCGCCCCAGATTTTGACGCTGACGTTTTCACGGTTGAGGTATTCCACACGAATGTTGCCTGCCACCACGTCCGCGATGAACTGAGATTTGTCGTCGCCCTCCATTGGATACGCGAAGAAGAAATCTTCCGCCATGATCCGATCCAGGGTTTCGATATCTCCTCTTACCAGCGCCTTCGCCCAATCATCACTCAATTCTCTTAGCAGTTGTTCTATCTCAATCTTCGAGGTGGGATCGGCGGCTCGTTCATCCGACATGACGCGGACTCCTTGGTTGGAAGCAACAGACGAGGCTTATGGTTCTATTCCAAAATAAGCCTCAGCGTCAATGTTTTGTCTCAAACATTTTGCAGATTTCTCAACAGCTTTTCGGCGGCCGATTCGCCGCTCCTAATGCAATCCGGAATACCTAAGCCTGAATAAGCGTTACCGGCCAGTGCCAGCGTGGGCAAAGAATCAAGACGTTCCTCGATTCGTTTCAGACGCTTAATGTGGCCGAGAAGATACTGCGGCATCGACCGTTCCCAGCGGCACACTTCGGTGAAGAGTGGCGGGCGCTGAATTCCCAGCAAGTCACGCAGATCAGAGCGCACCCGCGACACGAGCTCAGCTTCAGCCAACTCCAGCAACTCCGGCTGCAATGCACCGCCAACAAAAGCGCGCAACAAGGCGTTGTCGTCAGGCGCGCGCCCGTCAAACTTCACGCTGCTAAACGTGCACGCCATCACCGTTCGCTTCTCGATAAAGGGAACGACGAAACCAAATCCGTCCAACGGATGCGGAATGTCTTCTCGTTTATATGCGAGGTTGATCGTCGCGCTTGAAGCGTAAGGAATTTCAGACAACTCAGAAGACATTTGCGCATCGATATTGCGGAGTAGTTGTGCGCTGACAAAAGCAGGTAGCGCCAAACACACAGCATCAGCCGACAGCGTTTCTGTGACTGTCTGTATCCCCCACTTCGGCCGCCGGCCGGGCGCTGGTGGGTCAAGTGTAAGTGAATCGACTCTTGCGTTGAACCGGATTGCCGCCTCGGTCGAGTGATCACCAGGTTCGGAAATTCGTTCCGCCAGGGTGTCAGTCAACAACTGCATACCGCTGTCGAACGAAAGGAACATACTGTAGCGCGCACCGCTCGCGGCCTCGCCCGCCTTCGGACTACTACGTCGTAGCGCCAGGATCAGGCTGCGGTGCCGTCGTTCCATTTCAAGGAATCGCGGCATCGTCGCTTGCAGGCTCAGTGTTTCGGGATCAGCTGTGTAGATTCCGCCAACCATCGGCTGGGCCATACGTTCGAGCGCTTCACGGCCTAGCCTTCTTTGCACAAACTGCGCGAAACTTTCGTCTGCGTCCCCATTCAGTTTCCCGCGGGGCAGCAAAAGGTCTAATGCGATTCGGGCTTTGCCCTGCCAACTGAAAATTTCACTGGTAACAAATGGCCGGAGGCGGCTGGGCGCTATCAAACTAAAGCCCGAGGGAATTGGCAACAGTCGTCCATTCCGCACCACGAAACTGCGGCGGTGGTTTTCGTTTGTCTGTATCAGGTGAGGTTCGAGGCCAAGTCTTCGCGCAAGGTCCAACGCTTCCGGTTTCTCCGTGATGAACGCATCCGGCCCACGCTCCAGAAGAAAACCGTCGCGTTCCTCCGTTTGAATAGTTCCACCCACACGCGAACCTGCCTCAAAGAGAGTGAGTGCTATGGGCTCTCGCAACTCCGCATGTCGCTCGAGGATTTTGTAGGCGGCCGCGAGACCGGAGATGCCGGCACCGATGATTACGACGTGCTTCATGTCAATTGTTTTGAATCAGACAACATTCGGCGTGACATTCATCCGGACGAGGGCCGCCAGTGCCGACGAAACGACGTTCGCGAGTCGGATCCAACCGTTCAAGAATAAGTTCGCGAATCATCTTGACGAAGAGTGGATGCGTACCAACGGTGGCTGCGCGACGAAGGTTCATCCCAATCGCCTCGCATAACTGCCTTGCCTCCAGATCGAGATCGTAAATGACTTCCATGTGATCAGAAATGAATCCGATGGGCGCAACGACCACGTCGTTGACACCGAATGTTTTCAGCTCCTTCAGATACTCGCAAACATCCGGACCAAGCCACGGCTGCGTTGGTGAACCACTGCGACTTTGAAAAGTGAGTCGCCAATTTTCAACGCCCAACTCGTCAGCGATGAGTCGGCTGGTTTCCTGCAACTGCGTCTCGTAGTCGCAGGTCTGCGCCATCGACTCGGGGATGCTGTGGGCTGTGAACACCAGGTGCAGCGCTGCGCGTTGGGATTCCGGAAAGCTCTCAATAGCTACACGGATCTGTTCGACGTTGGCCTGAATAAAATCGGGATGGTTGTAAAAGGCACGAATCTTATCGACGTGCGGAGCATCTGGCCCAACCGCCTCTCGCGCTGCGCTGATGTTCTCCAGATACTGTCGGCAGCTTGAGTAGGAACTGTAGGGGGAGGTCACGAAGGCCAGTGCGTTCTTAATGCCATCATCACGCATTTGGCGCAGCGTGTCGGCGAGCAGCGGGTGCCAGTTGCGGTTACCGAAATAAATCGGCAACTGTGGCCTATTTGTTTCCAGCTCCTGTGTTAGCGCGGCAATCAGCTGGCGATTCTGTTCGTTGATCGGGCTTACGCCACCAAACGTCTCGTAATGCTTCGCCACTCCAAGCATTCGCTCGCGCGGCACATTGCGCCCGCGCAGAACGTTTTCGAGAAACGGTATCACGTCGTTCATACCTTCGGGTCCGCCGAAGGAAACAAGTAAGACAGCGTCGTAGGTTGAATGTGGTAAGTGATCGACCATTATGCGGCGGGCGTGGTGTCTTAGTTTGAAATCTTCTCTGTGCGTCCTCTGTGTTCCCTCCACCCCACGCGGGCTGCCCGCGCGGGGACCCCGGTCTGTGACACCGTGGTGAATCTTTATTAGCGATTGCTAACCACAGAGACACAGAGAACACGGAGGCTACACAGAGAAAACTGAAACCAAGACACTACTGAACCAGTTCGAAGATTATATTAGGGTCTTCGGCTTTGTCGCGCCAGCGAGCATGACGATCCACTAAATACACGAAACCACACGAAGCTTGTGTTGGGGCGGCCCTTGTGGCCGCCCGCTTGATCCGCGGGCAGGGACGAGCCCTGCCCCTACAGATTGCTCACTGTTGAGTGGCGTGGGATTGGAGGCGGCCTACCTCCGTGTTAGTTCAATGCCGCGCGGTGCGTAGTTTACTCGACGCATTTCATGAATGCGGCCGTTGTCGCGAAAGCCTTCGACAATTTCGTAGCCCAGCAGGGCCAACACGCGCCCGCGCACGAAGAGCGGCCTCGCATTGCCATACCAGTCAACGCAGGAAGCGCGACAGCCATCGTCCCTGGCTCGTTCGGCTTGAGCAGCGAGTTCGCCAACTTCTTCGAACTTTAGCGAATCGTTACGAAGGAAGAGGATGGCTGCCGACGACTCAAACAAGTGTCGATAGCCTGCCCGACCCGGAACACTTATCGGCAAACCGAGCGTGCCTGACTCCGGTCCGTCAGCTTTGTAAAAGAACCCATGGCTGCGCAACTCACCCTGCGAAGCACCCTTGCGTGTGTATCTCCCCACAACCTCAGGTGACTCTCCGAGACGGATAGAAGTGAAATGCAGATCGCTACCGTCTGTTCCAACCACCACTGCATCTCGGCCCATTTGTTCGATGCGATCGACGCCATGTTCCAACTGAAGTTCGTCAGAGTCGCCGCCTGCCCAACGCACCGCGAACAGGCTCGCCTGCTTCGTGTTCTGCGGAGGGCCCCAGCCGCTGCCAGTGCCGTACAACAAATAATCGCTAACGAAACGATTCTGGAAAGTGTAGCCGGCAGGTTTCCGCAGCGGTCGATAACTTGAAGAAGGCGCCGTCTCGCTTCCATCGGAGAAGCTGCTGAGCGGTACACGCATCAGCGCCACATCACCCGCGGCAACTTCGGCAGCCCACATCGCGTCGCCGGCAGCATCCGACCGCACGAGCACGTTGAGGTGACGATCATCGCTTTCCAAAAATGAAAACTGGTCAATCGGGCTTCCTGAGACAGCCAGCGCACTTGGTCCCGATGCGTCCAGCGGCATCCGGTAAACCATTGACTGCGCGCGCATGCGATCGCCGCGTCGCGTCCAATCGCTGACCCACACGTAAACCGATTCCGGCGAGACATAGAACACGCGTCCGGCTGGGCCAAGCACCGCCGTAGCATTGCAGGCGAATCCGCCGTTTGCCAGGTCGCAGACGGTGACGGTATGCAGCGCCAGACCGTAGCCGGCATTGATGGCTTGCTCCGCGCGATACACGCGCGTGGCCGAAACTATCCGCTGAAATTCTCCCGTGGTTGCGCCTTTGTGCCACCTGCGCACAGCCGGAAAACTCTGGAACGGATCTTCAGCAGCAGGGTTCAGATACAGCGGCGTGTAAAAAATGAGTTTGCTGCCAATCAGGCGGCTGGCGTAGTTGCGGGATGAATAGTAGTCGTTTGAACGCAGATGGTAAGTGGAACGATACTTCAATTCGCCCGCATCGTTGATGTTGAATAGACCAACCTCAGTTCCGCCGCGCTCATAGCTGTAACCAATCACGACCACCGTGTCATCCGAAACCAGCATCTCGTCATACCACGTCGCGCTTGGATTAATGTCCGGCCCAAACGAGTCGGCCACCGAGATTGGTTTCAGCGCGCCGTCTCCCACCTTGACCGTGAACAGCCGGCCTCGCCGCAGAACTACCAGGTGATCGCCGTGCAGCTTGACTATTCCGCCTTCATCGACGCCGGCGTGTTGCACGTTCGTCACCGACTCATCGTCTTTGCTCTTTGCCACGCTCTGTTCGGACATCGCGGCTGTGGGCGCCGGCGCGTCAGCTAAGCCGGCTTGGTTGCCGTAGGCCCGTCGCGTTTCGCGCCGCTGTTTTTCTGCGAGTTCCTTCAGAAAATTTGTGAGCTCCTGCTCGGAACGAAAGGCCCGCATCGTTTTCTTCGCGGGAGTTGTGAATCCTGGCTCAAGGACCGGCGGCACGCCGTCTGCTGAAACTTCAGCGCAACCGGACAATATTGCGAGAGCAAAAACAGTGGTGATAGCGACTAGAAGGATGGTTTTCATCGTTGGCTCAGCCTCACTTTTCAAGTTTCGACAGCTTGCTTTTAGTGCGTATGACTTGCCGTCTGACCCAATGAACGGCTGACCGCGGGAGAACTTGCGCGGGGCGGGAGGAGCATTGCTGCCCAAGCAGCTCTCGGAGCCGCTAGATAGCCGACAATTTTCCATATCTCATTTGACATTTTTCATTTGTCATCTATTTCAACCTGCCATTGCCAGCGATTTGTTCGCTCCCAATGGCAAATGAGAAATGGAAAATGATGAATGGAAAATCTGCTCTTTGGACACCTTGCACAAAGAGTGCTTCACGTCACTCGGTATCAGAACCGGGAGCGATAGCGACCGGCTCTCACACGCAAACGCGCGCTAGTATCTTTTGGACGTATCACTTTACCCGGTCGCTATCGCTCCCGGTTCTGATACCGGCCAACGCGCCGGTTGATCACACTTTTTGTGGGAAGTTGTTCAGTGGTTAGCCAATTTGCACGGTCAGCATGGATATCGAACCACCATCGAATCCCTGAACTGGAAACGTGACAACGTCGTCAGGGCGTCGCAATGCCATGACATAGACCAACGGCAAGTAATGATCTGGTGTGGGCGCGGAAAGGAGTGCGTCGCGGCCCAGTTCTTCATAGTTAACCAGCGGCGCATCCTCACCGCTCATTAATAACTCGCGCGCCAGCGTTTCAAATCTTACGGCCCAGTCGAAAGGCTCGACTTCGTGTTTGCCCCATGCGTAGGTGTGAAGGTTATGAACACTATTGCCGCTGCCAATCACCAGCACACCTTCGTCGCGCAGCGGCGCCAGGCGTTTTGCCAGCTCATAGTGAAACTGCGGAGGTTGAGTTTCATCAATACTCAACTGCACGACCGGGATGTCTGCTTTTGGAAACACGTGACAAAGAACAGACCAGGTTCCGTGATCAAGTCCCCAACTCTCCTCATCCAAAGCAACAGGGACGGGCGCCAACAATTGCTCAACCCGCCTGGCGAGTTCAGGACTGCCGGGCGCCGGATATTGAACCTGGTAAAGCTCGCGCGGAAAACCGCCGAAGTCGTGGATGGTGCGCGGCGCAGCCATCGCCGTCACCGCCGTTGCGGGAAAATACCAATGCGCGGAGACACAAAGCACCGCTGTTGGACGTCTTACCGACTGGCCGATGGTTTCCCATCCTTGGGTGTAATTGTTTCGGAGCAAGGCATTCAGTGGATTGCCGTGCCCGAAAAATATTGTAGGCATCGGTTGAGTCATTGGGTCGTCCCCATACTTCTGCTCCGTTCCCACTCAGGTTTCAACAGACCAAAGAACAACGCATCCTGAATCTCGCCGCCCACCTGCCAACGTTCGCGGAGGTAACCCTCCTGTTGAAAGCCAAGGCGTTCAACAGTTCGTATCGACGATGTATTGCGCGGATCGACGTCGGCTTCGAGGCGGTGTAGTCCCAGTTCATCGAATGCGTAGTTCAGCAGAGCGGTCAGCGATTCCTGCATATAGCCCTGTCCCCAAAAATCGCGATCGAGGGCGTATCCCATCTCGGCTCGCCGGCTGTCGAAGTGGAAATTAAACAGGGTACACGTTCCGATGAGAGTGTCGTCTGAAAGCCGTGCAATGCCCCAGTTAAGCATCCGCCGATTGAGAAAGCCGTCGTGCGCGCTTCGCATATGTTGAAAGGCGGCGTTTCTATCGGGAAGCGGAGGCGTGCTCCAGTAACGCATAACCTCCGGGTTGGAGAAAATCCGATAAAGAGAATCTACGTCCTCTTCAGTAATCCAACGCAGACAGACGCGCGTAGCGTTGATTGTCGGAAATGATTCCCAGTTGATCATCGGATTGTTAACGTTGCGAAGTTCTAGAGCAATCTACAAATCATGCAAGATTCACAAAGAGGTATTTAGTGTCTTTCGTGTCCGTTCGTGGATCGTTTCCTTACCCAACGCCTAAAGCGATCCACGAATTACACGAAATTTCACGAAAGACTGCCGACTCCAGACTGGAGACTGGCGACTGTCAACGTTCAGTTGTCTTCATCGACATCACCCTGCGTTAACGATCCTCTTTTTTCGAGCGGTGTTGTCAACGGCATGATCCAGCGCGCCGGCAGCATTCCGGCACGTTCCTTTGCTAAATCCACAGTGGGATCGATCAGCAACTGCGGCTCGCGTCCGTTCAGAGACGCCATGACCCGCGCCCGCACCTCAACATTTTCGTAGCCCTGTTTCCGTTTCTCTTCGGCCAGGTGATGGCTGTATTGCAGGATCATGTGCGGCTTGGTTGTCATCTTCATCACCTGTCGAAATTCCAGATGATCGCGTGGATCGACTGTCCACGTTTGCCCGGTGGGCGGATGCGTTACGGTAAACAACGCCTCACCTCTCTTAGTCCTCAACTTCATATGCCAGGCAAAATTATGTCCCTCCTCCGTCCAGCTGACGTTTCCCGGATATAGGAAATGCCGAAGCGGGAATAACAACTGTATTGCCATGTAGGTTGCGAGTAAGCCGGCAATCATCTTTTGTCTGGAAGTAAGTGAAGGACAGGTTTCGAGAGCAGGGTTGGCTTGGCTGCTATCTGGCGTCTCGCGCAGTGCCGCGCCCGGCGTCATGAACGCGCGTGCGAAACGGCGCATCAGGTCAGGCGGGAAAAAGATGAAGGTTGCTCCCAGCATGAACCAGGGAAAGATTCCGATATCAAAAATGAGCGCATTGATGAGATTAAACGTGACCGCTGCGAAGAATGCGAACATCCTCGTTCGCCGCCACAACAAGAGCGGCACGACAAGCAGGTCAACAAGTAATCCACTGTAAACAAAGCCGTACACTACCCACTCTGATTGGAAGATGGGCCCTATCGCAGGGAACCTGGTCAACGGCCTTAACCAGGTGCGCATAGGTTCACCTCCGCGAACCCAATCGCTGTTGAGCTTCGCGATGCCTCCGTAAAAATAAGCGATGCCAATTTGCGCGCGCAGCAACCAAAGCGTCCACGCGGGCACCACGTCGGATCGGATCTTCGGGCGCAACCAGGCATCGACCGAGAAAGCGCGGTGGGCCGGCATAAACATCAGCAGAAAGCTAACCAGGCAGACGAGGTAGAAGTGATTCAGATACCGGGTTTGGTCCAGCAGGAACACGTAGGCGAATCCGAAGAAAAATAGCGGGGCAGCCACGCGGTAGCAGAAGCCAATGAGAATGCAGAAGGATGCAACACCGAGAACCAGGAAATGGATGTACATGCCGCGTCCGGGCCACGGTTTCACCCAATCGAATCCGTAGTAGGTGAAATAAAAGGCCGGCCGGATGTAATAGCGGCTGATCCAATCGTATCTGAGGAAGCGATAAGCCTCCCACGTCATGATGGCGCCGAAGACAATGCGGAAGAAAACGAGGAACGAAATGTCTACGGGTTGAAAGAGGCGCGCACAAAACCGGCTTAGAAAGCCGCCCGCGCCAGGAGGGGATTCCTGGTCCGGCGAGGGAGAGACTGCGGGCTCAAGGGCGGAAAGCTCTCGCATCGTTTAACTATTCGGCGTCGGATTATGAAACACGGCGCGTTAAGAGGAGCCAACGTGCGATCCATGCCACGCCACTACCAGCCAATTTCCGCCGCGACGTACGTAAACTTTAGTAAACCGCCAGTCGTCCTCAAACTCCTGAACATTGTTCGTGCGTCTCCGCTCCAGTTGGCCTGTCACGACAGCGGCGGTGCCGTAGACGCGAATGCGGAGATCTGAGGTCTTGTAGCTGTGAAACTTCAGCTTACCCGAACGCCAGATGGCGAGAGACTCCTCTTTATTCATCACCGGCATGTCGGGAACTGTGACGACCAGGTCGTCGGCCCATATACGGTCGAGTGCAGTCGCGTCGCCGCGCACGTGTGCATCGTTCCAAACACTTTCGAGCCGGGTAAGTTCCTTGATGTTTGCTGCATCTCGATCGCGCGCTGGTTTTTGCGTAAACGAGAGCGCAAGAATTGGAATTGCGATAAGACACTTAACCGTTAAAAGCATCAGGTCTCCCAATCAGGCGGCATATAGCTCGATGATCCGCTGAATTGCTCGCCGGCAGACGGCGCAGAAATGATCAGTGCGCGTAAACATCATGCAGTCGATCTCCGGGCGATAATAGCCCTTGGCTTCGTAGTTCGCGCCTTCAAACGCGCCCACCCGTCCCCAAAACTTCTCTTGTTTGAACATCGCCTGCTCGTAGGCCAGCTCTTCGCGAAACAGCGCCTCCATCACATTCTCCGGAAGCTTGTCTTTGCGAATCTGTGCGCGGCGCTTTTGAATATCGCGTGAGTACGCCTCAAACGCTTCTTTGTTCCAGGGTGTAGGAATCGGCGTGTCAGGTAAAACCAAATCTTTCCACTTGAGATTCGCCGGATCAAGCAAGGCGGTTGCATTCGGTTCCCATGGCTCGATTCGTTCCTGCGGGGCCGGAGCGTAGGCAACCGGCGAGGTGTAATACTCATCAGCCAGTGCTGCGAAGTGGTGGCC
>JALZOO010000401.1 GCA_030913905.1 Acidobacteriota bacterium | reverse complement strand
AAAATGCCTTCGGTTTCTTCTCTTCCCAACCCTCATTCTGCTCATGGGTTTTGGGACTCGACTTTCAACACATTCCGCAACGGCGCCACAGCGCCCACTTGATCCAACCTGTCGCGCCATTTGCGAGCAGTTTCATAGTGACTGTTTCTCTAACGCAAGAAACAAGGGAGAGGAGCGACGGTGTCTGGGTGAATACAGGCATTGCATCGCCCACTGCAAGACCCGCTAAGGACACGATCTCCACGTCAATTATTTGCGAGCCGGGCTTGACTACAAGCAACCGCTTGTAGGAGGCGCTTCTGCGCCTCCTTTTTTTAGTTCAAGCCGTTTGTTTCATCCCCTCCCTTTGGGGAGTGGAAAGTGGGGAAGGGTCTTAGGCGCGCTAAACCCCTCACCACTTCCCTCTCCCAAAGGGAGAGGGTGATGTCTGAACCAGTACTTGGATAATTACTGTGCTACGATCCGTCCATCTTCTTAGCCCTCGAACACTGATGTCTGATCTACTCGTCAATCTTCTTAAGCTGCCGCCATTCGAGCCGAGCAAGCGGGCCATGGAGCAGGCTGGCATCGTTGTGCGGCGTGCTCAGCCTTTTGAGATTACTCCGGTGATGACTTTTGTTGAGCAGGAGTTTTCGGTGTCGTGGGCCGACGAGATTTCAGTCGGCTTTGCGAACAAGCCCGTAAGCATCTATCTCGCCATCGTTGATAAAGAAATTGTTGGCTTCGCCGCATACGAATGCACCATCAGAGGTTTCTTTGGGCCAACCGGAGTGGTTGAGGAAATGCAGGGCAAAGGCGTTGGCAAAACGCTATTACTTGCAAGTCTGTGGGGTCTGCGAGAGATGGGTTATGTCTATGGAGTCATCGGCGGAGCAGGCCCGGTCGAGTTCTACGAAAAAGCTGTCGGCGCCACCGTTATTCCCGACAGCGAGCCGGGGATATACACGAATATTCTCAAGTGACAATCGCATGAACAGGATTGAAGATCTTCCAACTCAGCAAGCCCCGGCAATTCGACTCACGCGGCCACCGGGTCCGACCGGCAATCTGATTCTGGGCGTTATGCCCGAGTTCAATCGCGACTCGCTCGCATTCATACGACAATGCCAGAGCTACGGCGACGTAGTTCGCATGCGCTTCCTTTATCTGACGGTCCACTTTCTCTACAACCCCGAACACATTGAATACGTTCTCTCCACGAACGCCAAAAACTTCATCAAGTCTCGCTCTCTACGTTCACCCTTTTTCCAAAAGCTTGTGGGCAACGGTCTGTTGACAAGCGAGGGCGAGGTCTGGAAACGACAGCGGCGTCTGGCACAACCCGCATTTCATCGTCAACGGATCAGCGCGTACGCCGATGTGATGGTGGAATATGCCAGTCGAATGATCTCTTCGTGGCGGGAAGGAGAAGTCCGCGACATTCACCGCGACATGATGCGGCTGACGCTGGAGATCGTTGTCAAGACGCTGTTCAATGCGGACGTTTCAGGGGACGCCGACAAAGTAAGTAAAGTCCTTTCGCAAATCGTGAAGCCGTTTGCCTCGCAAGCGACTCTGAAGTGGATCGCCGACAATCGATTGCCAACGTCTACCCATCGCAGTTTCAACCGGTCGGCGAAGGAGATCGATGAAATCGTTTATCGAATCATCGCAGAGAGGCGAGCTAACGGAAGCGACCAGGGAGACCTGCTGTCTATGCTGCTGTCAGCGCATGACGACGACGGCAGCCAAATGACCAACCGGCAACTGCGCGACGAGGTGATGACAATTTTCCTGGCCGGGCACGAAACCGTGGCGCTCACTCTTTCATGGACCTGGTATTTACTGGCTCAACATCCGGAGGTTGAGAAGAAGTTTCACGAGGAGCTTGACCGGGTGCTTGGCGACCGGTTGCCGAGGGCCGAAGATGTTCCACAGCTAAAGTACACAGAACAAATTGCCAAAGAGTCGATGCGGCTTTATCCACCGGCGTATGGTGTCGGGCGAGAGGCGATCGAAGATTGTGAGATTGGCGGTTTCAGAATTCCGAGGAAGTCTCAGCTATTCATGTTTCAGTGGGCGACACATCGCGACCCGCGATATTTCGAAGAGCCTGAAACATTTCAGCCCGAACGCTGGACCGAAGAATTCTCTAACAGCTTGCCAAAGTATGCTTACTTCCCTTTCGGCGGCGGCCCGCGCGCATGTATTGGCAATTACTTTGCGATGATGGAAACCATCTTGTTGCTGGCAACAATGGGTCAACGGTTCCGCTTTTCGCTTCTGCCCGATCGGCCCGTCACGTTGCTGCCGGCAATGTCTTTACGGCCGAAGCATGGAGTTGAGGTGACCCTGCATAAGCGGTAGGCCTTTCAATCCACTCTTACTCCAGCGCGTTTGCTATTCGCGCCCACTCCTCGAGCGTCAGCGTCTCGGCGCGCCGCTGCAAATCAACCTCAGCGCGGCAAAGCACGATGCTTGCCCCTCCGTTACTCTTGATAGTTTCCTGCAACGGCAGCGGGGCGTTCCGCAGGTTGTTGAGAATCGTCTTGCGCCTTTGAGCAAAACCCGCGCTCACGACTTGCCACAACATCTTGTCGTCAATCTCGCCGGCTTCAATCCGCGGGCGTAATTTCAGCCTAACTACACTGCTCCAAACCTTCGGTGCTGGACGAAATGAGCTGGGCGCAACGTCAAACAGCTTTTCAGTTTCGCTATACGCCTGTACGAACACAGATAGGTAGCCGCGCTCCGGCGAGCCAGGCTCCGCTGTGATTCGATCCACCACTTCCTTTTGCAACATCAACACCATCTCGGTGACACACTGGCGCTGCTCGATTAGCCTCTGAAGAATTGCCGTAGCGACGTTGTAAGGAAGATTCGCAACGACGCGCGTGTGTGGTGCGGGTTGGATTGCAACGCAAATGTCGGTAACAAGTGCGTCCTTTTCTATTAGCCTGAAATTTTCGTTACTTGCAAACTGTTCTGAAAGTAGAGGAATTAGGTGGCGGTCGAATTCGATTGCAATCACGCGCCCGGACTGCTCGACAAGAGCCTTGGTTAGCGCTCCCCTGCCCGGCCCAATCTCGACAACTGTCTCTTCTTTCGTGGGCGCTAGCGCCTCGATTATGCGATTGATGATTCTTTTATCGGTGAGGAAGTTTTGTCCAAACCGTTTAGAGGGGTGATGAGTTTGTGAGGGTTCGAGAGACGCGCCTTTTCTGGTCATCCCTCCGCCCTCATCGTTCAGCTCTCTTCGCAGGATAACCCGTGACCTCGATGTCGCGACCACGCTGAACGATTTCTACATCCTGAAGCTGAAGCGCATCCGCCAATTTTTCGGCGCCCTCGCCTCCAACCGCATTGGGGGCGTCGCGACCACCAATGACAGTCGGCGCAACGAAGAATGTGACTTTGTCTACGAGTCCCGCATCGAGTAATTTTCCTGCAACACCTGCTCCACCTTCAACCAGCACACTTTGGACGTCACGGCTGGCAAGTTCCTTCAGCACTGCGGCCATGTCCCGTCCATGTGCGGGGTCGCGGATAACCTCAACACCGTGCGACTGCAACGGTTCTGCGGCCGCCGCGGACCCAGCGAAGACGATAACGGGCGCCTCGTGTGCGGTGGCTGCGAGTTGCGAGTCCTGCGACATCTTCAAGGTTTCATCGAGTACGACGCGAGCCAATGGCCTTCGCCTGGCTTTGCCTGATCGATCTGTCAACAAGGGATTATCCGCCGCAGCCGTGCCGGCCCCGATCATAATTGCGTCATACTCGTGTCGCAGGTCATGGGCGCGCGCTCTGGATTCGGGTCCGGTAATCCAACGAGAGTCTCCGGTCCGCGTAGCTATCTTTCCGTCAAGCGAAGCCGCAAGTTTCAAGTGCACAAACGGACGACCGGTCCGCATAAGGTGCAAATATTTTTCGTTGAGCCGCTCTGCTTCCCGCGCCATCAATCCAATGGAGACTTCGACGTTCGCAGCTCGAAGATGCTCAAATCCTTTTCCGGATACGCGCGGGTTTGGATCTTCAATCGGAGCGAACACGCGGCTGACGCCGGCCGCGATTAGCGCGTCAGTGCAAGGCGGCGTGCGACCATGATGGGCGTGCGGCTCCAATGAGACATAAGCCGTTGCCCCCTTTGCGCGTAATCCCGCTTGTTCGAGCGCATAGGTTTCTGCGTGCTTGAGTTTTTCGTAAACGTAAAACCCTTCGCCGATAATTTCACCCTCCGGACTGGCGATGACGCAGCCAACCAAAGGACCCGGGCTCACCTGGCCAATACCCTCTGCGGCCAGTTCCAGGGCGCGCGACATAAGCCGGCGATCAATCTCGGTCCATTCACGCTTCACGTTTTCAACTGTAGCGGTTGTTTGCTGCACAATAAATAAGTAGCCGTTCTATTCGAACAATCCGTTTACGTACTGCTCTGGATCGAACACCACCAGGTCGTCAACCTTTTCACCGATACCCGCATAACGAATAGGCAAATTGAGCTCATTGGCAATGGCGACGGCAATGCCGCCCTTCGCTGTGCCGTCCAATTTCGTCAGCACGATGCCGGTAACTCCGGCGACCTTTAGAAACTGCCGAGCCTGCTCGAGACCGTTTTGCCCCGTCACCGCGTCTACCACGAGCAACGTCTCGTGCGGTGCGCCCTCAACTTCTTTTGCAGCGACGCGTTTCATTTTCTCCAGCTCGGACATCAGGTTTGACTTGTTGTGAAGACGGCCCGCTGTGTCAACGATCAAGACGTCTGAGCCGCGAGCCTTCGACGCTCTCAACGAATCGAACAGCACGGCCGCTGGATCGGTACCCTGTTTTTGTTGAATTAGAGGAACTCCCGAACGCTCGGCCCAAATCGCCAGTTGATCAGACGCGGCGGCGCGAAATGTATCGGCAGCGCAAATAAGCACATCATTGCCTTCGGCCTTGATTCGTTGCGCCAGTTTCCCGATCGTCGTTGTTTTTCCTACCCCGTTGACTCCTACGATCATCATTACGTAAGGGGAAACATCTTGGGGGACACTCGTCTCCGAAGCCACGCCCTGGTTTTCAGACTGACGAAGAATCTGCAATAACTCAGTTTTTATCGCCAGTTTGAGTGCGTCGAGATCGTTAATCTGTTTTCGCGCTACACCGCGCCGCACCGTCTCCAGGATATGCTGCGTCGTGGGCACGCCAATGTCGGCTGCAATAAGCGCTTCCTCAAGTTCCTCGAGCAGGGTTTCGTCAATCTGTTTCAGACCCTGGAAAACTGTGTCGAGACGTTCAGAGAGCGTCTCCCGTGTGGCTGAAACTGCGCGGCGAAACCTTGCCGAGAATTCCTGCTCGAGCGCGGCCTCCTGCGCCCGGAGTTCCTCCATCGAGAGGTTCAAACCGAGCACCGAGGTGGCGAAAGGCGAGCGCGAAGGGACTGGTTTTTGTTGGGAGGCTTCGCTGGCCGTAACCTGTGGCGTCGGCGCAGGTGACTTAACCTCAGCCGGCGTAGTTTGCTTCGGCGCGGGCGTGGGCCCACCGCCCGTCGGTACAGGTTCGACGTCGGTAATGCTTACCGGGGCAACAGGAGGTGGCACCTCTGCCCGCGATGGCGGCGTCAACTCCGTCTCCTGTTGCTCGGCGGTTCGCTCCGCCAAAGGCTCATTAAGTTTTAGTGAGACGAATTGATCGCCACTTCTGCGTTTCCAGAAAAGCCCCATAAGATTGGTCCATCAAGAATTAGCGCTGTTAATTGAATTGTTGATTATAACGGCAACAGCCGCGTCCCTACAAAAACGGGCGCGGCTGCGACTTTGATCGTATCTATTTGAAAGTTCGTGGTGACTAGGAAACGGGGACGCGCTCAGGCTCAACTGTCGCTTCGAATGCAGGAGCCATATTAGTTGCGGGGGCCGGTCGGCTCTTGAGCTTAACTGATCCCGGACGAATCTGACCTTCCTCGCAAGCCTTCACAAAAGCCGCGACCACAGTCGCGTCATAACGTGTGCCGACAAAGCTTTGAATGCGCGCGACGGCGTCTTCAAACTTCATTGCTTGCTGGTAAGGACGATCAGTTGTCATCGCATCAAACGTATCCGCCACTGAAACAATCTTGGCCATCAATGGAATCTCGTCGTTCTTCAAACCTTGCGGGTAACCGTTGCCGTCGATCATCTCGTGATGCATATACATGCCCGGCAGGAATTCCTTCATGGCTCCTATCTGAGACATGATCTTGTAGCCCTTCTGCGGGTGCTGCTTCATTATCACGAACTCGTCGTCAGTCAGGGCCGAGGGCTTCTTCAGGATGTTGTCGTCAATTGCGATCTTTCCGACGTCGTGTAACAGCGCGCTGATTCTGATTTTTTCAGCTTCAACCTCCGACAACCCCAGACGCTGTGCTATGGCAAGCGAGATTCGAGACACTCTTTCAGAATGTCCTCGCGTATACGGGTCTTTCCCATCGATTGCTGCAGCCAAACTCTTCACTGTTCCGAGAAACAATTCCCTGTTCTCAGCTGCCGACTGTTGCAAGTCTTTGATGTAACTCTCAAGGCGGTCCGTCATTAAGTTGAAGGAGTCGCCGAGGGCGCCCAGCTCTGTTCGGCTGCGCACGTTGATGCGTTGAGAGAAATCGCCCGAGGAGATGCGGTGAGCTCCGATTGCGAGTTCCTGCACTGGCTGTGTCAGCTTCTTGGCGAAGAAAAATCCAATTAACAGCGTCAATACTGCGGCCACAAGGCTGATCAGCAGGGTTTGCCTTCTCATGTCCGTGACGGAAACAAGTGCCGCTGATGCGTCCTGAATGGCAATTACTCCCAGGCGCGAGTTCTTGTCCAGTTCGGCTGTCGCATACGAACCCAGCATCTCCGACGGTTGTCCATCCCGAATCAAGGTGAATGGCTCCAGCGCCGACTGCACCTGCGCGCCGGACTCCTGCCAATCGCGAACAACCTTTAAATCGGTCATCGGCTTTTCCGAAAACGCCACACTTGCTTCCGGATGCGCTACCGCTCGACCGTTTTGATCCACCACGAAAACCACAGGAAGACCCGCGTCCAAAAGTTCGCGTTCGCTCTTGGAAGTTGGTTGATGGACCGCCTCAAAAACTTCCTGAAAAGAAATAATGGCGACTACGGCCGCCACGACATCGTTGCCTTCGGGTCCACCCATGACGGGCGCAGCGACCGTCAGCCCCATTTCCTGTCCGGAGCGAATGATCTGCGGGCGTCCAATGACGACGCCGCGACCACTCATCTTTGCCAACACTTCACTGACACGCTGATCAACTTCCTCGCGCTGGATTACATCCGGCTGAAACGCACGATGAAGTTCTCCACTAACCGGCCAAATTGCCAGGCCGATTAAGTTCGGATCCTCCTCAAGAGTTTTCTGTAGACGAGAATCGTAGCCCGCGTCGTTGAGGGCCTGGATTCCCCCGGCAATCTCAAAAGCGCGGGCGAGGCCAGTTACAACGTCGCGATAACGTTTGCCGTACAATTCAATCTGTCTCGCTTTGTCCTGCACCAACTGCGCCTGGTACCGGCCTTCAATCGACCGCAGTTCTTCTGCGGTTCGCCCGGACAACAAAGTGCCGGCGAAAGCGAGGGGCAGGAGTCCAACTAACAGCAGGACCCCAAGAACGATGTATAGCAGGCGAACGCGCCCGACCTTTTTCACGGTAAAATCAGATGGGTTTTGGAGAATGAGACTTTCCTTTGGAAGGTTATGACCGGGGAACACCCGCGATTGGGTGATGTTGCATTATGTCCAGTAAAATCGGGGCTGTCAACGCGTTTGTTAAAATCTGTTGGCCATGAGGCGAATGCTGAGGGTGGCAGACGAAGTCGCTCTTGAGGGGCCCAGTGCCGCTATTTCGGCTTTTCATAGACTTAAGTGGGTTTCGTCACGTCTAAAGGTCAGCGCAAAGCGCCGAGCCGATGCGGCGTGAGCAATCCGATCGCGGGTATCATTTCCGCGTACTAGAGAGGATGGATCGGCTACGAGCGACGAGCAGATCGTAGAACGTGCTTTAACCGGCGACGCGGAGGCTTTCGGCGAGATTGTAGTGCGCTGGGAGAGACGAATCTTCGCGCTTGCCTTCGGCATGCTCGGTCGTGAGGAGGATGCGCGCGACGCTACTCAGGAAACTTTCCTGGCTGCCTTTCGAAACTTGAGAGGGTTCCGCGGTGAAGCCAAAGTCTCATCGTGGTTACATCGGATAGCAGTAAACCAATGCATCACTCGGCAGCGTCGAGCCAAAGTTCGAAGCGAGAGCGCGCTGGATGAAGAAGAAGAAAAGCACGCAACGAGTTTTTCGGCGCCTCTTCGTTATTCGCCTTCACGCGTGGTTGAGAACCGAGAGACAACTGCCGCAGTCAGGCGAGCGGTTAACAGTTTGCCACTCGACTTGCGTCAGGTAGTGGTAATGAAAGAATTTGAGGAGCTGACCTTCAAAGAGATTGCGGAAGCGCTTGACTTGCCGTTAAGCACGGTAAAGAGTCGCCTCTACACGGCCCTGAGACAACTGGAGATGCGACTACACAAATTCGGGGATGGAACGGTCTGAAACGTGGGAGTAAGAAAATGAAAGACGGTGAAGGTTTGAGTTGTGGGCAGGAAAGCGAGCTGGTTTCGTTCCTTTATGGCGAATTGAACGAAGCTGACACGCGGACTTTTCGCGGACATATGAACGGTTGCGCGTCGTGCAGCGAGCAACTTGCTGCGTTTGCAAACGTCCGGGAGTCGGTCGGGGCCTGGCGTAATGAAACACTGGGTGGTGTTACATCTTTCGCTGAGCAGGCGGCCGTTAGCAGAGATTATCGCCGGCCTTCAGCGCTTTTAGCATTGCGAGAGTTCTTCAACCTCTCGCCGGCTTGGATGAAAGGTGCAGTTGCTTTTGCCTCGCTGTTGTTTTGCTTGCTTGCAGTTCTGGTGGTAGCCCGTTTTCGTGAGATGCCAACCGCTCCAATTGTCGCAACACCCAGCAACCAGAGCCGTTCGACCCAGGAATTCAATGCGGCAGTCGAGCGTCGCGTTCAGGATGAACTGAAACGAATTCAGGACGAAGCAGCGACGAACAGCAGTCTTGTTTCAACGCTTCCCGCCGATAGGAATGCCGGAAGAGGTAAAGCGAACCGCGGCAGCGAAGTTGTTTCTGGCAGTAACCTGCCAAAGGCGCGTCGCCCACTTACGAAGGTCGAGCGTGAAGAGTTGGCGGCCGATCTCAGGTTAATATCCGGCGTGAACGATGGAGACCTTGAACTATTGGCAGATGGAATTAATCAGTAGCGCGCACGGACTTATTTGGAAAGGTGAACCAAGCCTCATATGAAGCAGAACTTACAAATTTCGATCTTACTGGCGGCGCTCCTCCTGGTCGTCAGCGTCTCGTCGGCGCCGGCTCAGGCCGTTCGACCCGGTCAGCCGGAGCATCCGCCATCCGAGCCACAACACCGGCAGTTCGGCGGAGATCCTATTCGCCAACTGAATCTGACTCCGGAGCAAAGAGAACAGATACGAACAATTCGTGAACAGAGTAAAGAAGAGCGCGACCGGATCAACGAACGCCTTCGGGAAACTAATCGCGCCCTCGAGGCGGCTTTGGATTCCGACAATCCTGTTGAAGCAGCCGTTGAGGAACGCGTGAGAGAAGTCATGGCGGCCCAGGCCGCAGCCATGCGCCTGCGTGTTCTGACTGAAGTGAAAATTAGGCGAGTTTTGACCGTCGAGCAAAAGACTCTCCTTCGAACTCTGCGAGAGCAGGCACAAGAACACAGACGCGAAAGGCAAATTGATCGGTCAGATCTCCGCGATCGACGCCGCCATCAGCGAACTCTCAGGATGCAAAATCGGCGCGACGGTGTCGGGCCGCTAGCTCCTCGCCCCGACCTGCAACAGAAGCCCTGATTCAAGACCTACTCGAACGAACTTTCCGCAGTTATAGCCGGTCAGGCATCGCCCGACCGGCTTTTGTTTGTCTGTGGGCCAACTCTGGCTCCCACCGGAACACTCGTCAGAATCTCGACAAGCTTGACGCATAGCTCAAAATTTGAGCATGATAAGCCGCTCTTTCAAACGCGGCCATAATTCAAAGCATTCAAATGCTCAGTCATGGATCGCAGATCGCAATTCTTCGATTCGTCGCCGCGGCAGTCAGGCAGTATTTGTATCGCGAACACCTGATCGCCGGTTCTCTGACTAATCCCTAAATGAACTTCGTTACGCGCTCTATCTTCGAGCTCCAAGAGACCACGTTGATGTCCGCGCGTGCCTTTGCTGGTCTTATCAAGGGCCCGCGCTACCTGGCTGAGACTATCACGCAGATGGATGTGATTGGCGTGGGCTCGTTAAGCATTGTCCTGCTGACCGGCTTTTTTACCGGCGGTGTGTTAACGGTTCAAACTTTTCCGACGCTCGCTTTTTGGGGTCAGCAGGGACAAACAGGTCGACTCGTAGCCGTGGCCCTTGTTAGAGAGTTGGGACCGGTTCTCACTGCCCTGATGGTCACCGGACGGGTCGGTTCAGCTATAGCCGCGGAACTGGGCTCAATGACTGTCTCGCAGCAGATCGATGCCATGCGTGCGCTGGGTACGGATCCTATTCGGAAGTTAGTGGCTCCTCGAATCATTGCTCTGCTGGTAACGCTGCCGCTGCTTACTGTGCTGGCGGATGTCGTCGGGATTGGCGGCGGAGCATTTGCCGCTACCAGCCTCTACGGTCTCTCCACCAACGAGTTTTTGACCTCCGTTCGTGACGGAATTACAAGGGATGATATTATTGGCGGCGTCATCAAGCCCACTTGTTTCGCTCTAATCATTGGCTCAATCGCATGTTACAAAGGTCTCAATACTGACGGCGGGACGGTAGGCGTAGGAAGGGCAACAACCAGGGCCGTGGTGACGGCTTCAATCGTTGTCATTATCGCGGATTTCTTTCTCGCCAGGGCGTTGCAATACTTACTCGGT
The DNA here is from genome assembly GCA_030913905.1 of Acidobacteriota bacterium. Lineage (GTDB taxonomy): Bacteria > Acidobacteriota > Blastocatellia > Pyrinomonadales > Pyrinomonadaceae > PSRF01. The sequence continues at coordinate 1,839 of JALZOO010000401.1, read as the reverse complement.
ATGCCAGTATAGCTTTATCCAAAAAGATGTCGATATCACCTACTGAGATTCACACTTCCATGAGCGGGCAGGTTAGTCACAATGCCGCCGGCTCGACGTTCGCTGAGGTCGACAATCAGCAAAGGATTATTCCGGCAATTGAGTTCCGCGATGTGGTTCTCGCCTTCGATGATCGCGTAGTCCTGAACAAGTTGAGTTTCAAGGTCAATAAGGGTGAAACGAAGATCATCCTTGGCGGCTCCGGCGGCGGCAAATCGACAATCATCAAGCTTGTATTGGGTCTGCTCAAACCCGATGCCGGCCGAGTATTTGTGGACGGCGAGGACATTACAGACTACAACGAAGTTCGAATGATGCCGGTGCGAAAGAAGATCGGCATGGTGTTCCAGGAGGGCGCCCTCTTCGATTCGTTGTCCGTCTACGACAATGTTGCTTACCGGCTGCACGAACAGGGTTTGCCCGATGACCAGGTAGAACCGGAGGTCCGACGCATGCTCCGTTTCGTCAGCCTTGAAGATGCCATCGACAAAATGCCGGCTGAACTGTCAGGCGGCATGCGGAGACGCGTAGGTATCGCGCGAGCCCTGGTTGGCGATCCTAAGATCGTACTCTTCGACGAGCCTACCGCCGGACTCGATCCGCCGACGGCGCGGACGATTTGCGAATTAGCGATGAAGCTGCGCGATCTGGAGGATGTGTCGTCTATCTTCGTCACCCACGAGATGAACAACCTCGATTACCTGTGTTCCGAGTACGCCGTGGTAAATGAGGAAGGGCAAGTCGTGTTTGAGCGGGAAGGGGAAAGACTTTGTCTCGTCAATAGCAAAGTCATGATGATGAAACAGGGCAACATTATCTTCAGCGGTACCGATGAAGCCGTGCGCCACTCTGAAGATCCGTATATTCAAAAATTTCTTCGCGGACGCTAATGAAAGGATGAAGGCGGAAGCATGAAGGCGGTAAGATAAAACGCGATTTTTATTTTCCACCTCCATCCTTGATCCTTCAATAAGACGCCATGCCACGATCGACGAAACAAGTGAGCTTGAATCAGCTGCGCGTAGGTATCTTCGTGCTGATTTCAATAGTCATCCTGATTTTTCTAATTCTCAATGCGTCGGGCGACCTCAATCCGTTCTCGAAGAAGCTCCATTTAAAGGCGCGATTCGCGGACGCCAACGGTCTACGCGAAGGGTCGGAAGTGCGCCTGTCAGGCGTTCGTGTAGGCAAGGTTGACAAGATTACGCTGCTGCCGCCGTCTACTGAGGCAACCGCACAGCGAGTTGAAGCGTTGATGGTTGTCGATGGAACGATCGACGGGCGTCCGGCCAATGAGCGTATTCGCGAGGATTCTACAGCGCAACAGGGTTCGCCCAGTCTGTTGGGCAACGAGATGCTAATCAACATCAGCCCGGGCACTACCCTGGCGGCGCCGGTGAAGGATTACGCCATTCTGCGGTCGTCCTCTTCGAACACAGTAAACGATTTCGCCACGTCAGGAACCGATCTCGCCCAACGTCTGAGCAAGTTGTCTGATCAGATTAGCCTTATCGTTAAAGACGTCCAGGAAGGTAAGGGCACGGTAGGACGGCTGTTCAGCGATGAAGCACTCTACAACAATCTCAACGCCACTGTTCGCGACACTGAAGAGATAATGCGCCAGATAAGGACTGGCGAAGGATCGGCCGGAAGGTTTGTGAACGATCCGGCGCTTTACAACAATGCCAACGAGATCGCCGTACAGCTGCGCAAGATTGCCGAAGACTTGCGAACCGGCCGCGGCACTGCCGGCAAACTGTTGACCGACGACGAGCTCTACAATCGAATCAATCGGACGGC
>JALZOO010000349.1 GCA_030913905.1 Acidobacteriota bacterium | reverse complement strand
AAACAGAAGTGCTGCTACGAAGAAACACCATCGGATGTGTTTTACGCCTATCACCGTTTGATCTTCGCGTTCAGCTTGCCGGAATGCTGAGAATGGCCCATTGCGGAGAAGTGCTTCACACCACTCGGTATCAGAACCCCGACTTGTCGGGGTAGCTATCGGTCGCAACTAAAGACGCCTTGAACCTTCAATGAGCCACAAATACGAACCCCGACTCGTCGGGGCTCTGATGCCGATAGGTAGGCAATTATTCTACCTGTGGCAAATCCCCTGAGAATTACTTTACTTCCTCGCTGACAACTTGCCCGTTTATCACGACGCCGATAACGTGCGAAGTGTATTCGAAGGGGTCGCCGTCGAAAAGCGCGAGGTCCGCATCCTTGCCGGCTTCAAGTGAGCCGACGCGATTGTTGATACCAAGAATACGGGCAGCGTCAGTAGTTACCGTCGCGAGGGCTTCTTCCATTGTGAGGCCATTGGCCGCAGCTGTGGCGGCTTCAAAAAGAACGACGCGCGTTTTCGGCACGTAGGTTTCATAGCCACTCTGCAGCGCAATCTGGATACCGGCCTTGCGCAATGTTGCAGCGGTTTCCATGCTCAGGTTTTCCATCTCCCCCGAAGCGCGATACATGGTTGGATGAATGATGACAGGCACGCCCGCCGCTTTGATTTCATCGACCACGAGATAACTCTCGGCAGCGCCATCGAGGATGATCCGAAGGTTAAACTCTTTCGCTAGACGCAGAGCGCTTACGATGTCCTGTGCGCGTTGTGCGCTGACAAGCAAAGGAATCTCGCGTTTCAGGACTCGTACTAGAATTTCCTGCCGAAGATCACGGGACGGCTTCTGATCTTCTTTTGCCGCCGTCTGCTTCGCGTCATACTCCTTCGCTTTCAAGAACTCAGCGCGCAGCATTGAGATTTGCTTGGCGCGTGTGCCAGGTGATTTGCCGGCCTGTCCCATTCCAGCCGTGCCGAGAGTTGCGGCCACAGCATAGGAAGGGACGATGACGGCTTCGTCAACTTCGTCGCCGACGGTTTTGACAATCATAGTTTGGCCGGAGATGAGGGCGCCGGGCGCATGTCCCGTGTGCAGAGTTGTAACGCCGAACCGACGTAACCACTCCACAAGCTTTTCACGCGCATCGTAGGCGTCGATGGCGCGCAGCTCTGGTTGAATAGAAGCAGACAGCTCCAACTGCATCTGATCGTGAGGCTGATTGAGATAGCCAGAAAGACCGACGACGGTGCGAGCATCAATTAACCCCGGCGTAACAACTTTCGCGCGCAGCGTCTTGTATCCTGAGGGAATCGTTATAGCGCTCGCCAAACCTACGCGTTCGATCTTACCGCCGCGTATCAGCACAACGCCGTCGCGAATGGGCGGACCGGCCATCGTGTAAACAGTCTCGCCGCGCACCGCCAACTGCGCGGAAGCGGATGACGCACCCGCGAGGAACAAGTAGGCAGAAAGCAGAAGGCAGAAGGCAGAAAGCAGCCTTGCCCGTTTTGTTTGCATGTGCATTTGTTTGGTCTCCATATTTACCATTGTTATGTCTTCTTTCTGCTTACTGCTCACTGCTCACTGCTCACTGCTCACTATTACCTACGTTCCGTCTCGGCGTGATCGAAACAATCAAAGTCCAATAACTGATCGCGTCCCGCGCCGTAGCCGCCGACGGCGTAAAGCCGATCGTCAGGTTTATTTCGATCAAACACCTTTAGGCCTTCAACGTAAGTTTCCAGAACTTTTGTATAGACGCTCAGCGGATCACCGGAAAGAATAATGAAGTCGGCGTCCTTCCCCTTTTCGATTGAACCCGTGCGGTCCTGCAGCTCGAGCATCCGCGCCCCGGCCATCGTCATTGCGTAAAGCGCCTTTTCGCGCGACATCCCTGACCGCACCGCCAGACCAGCGGAACGCAGGAAAAAGCGTGAGTCGGTGATGTAGTCGTCCGTGTGAAAACCAACGAGCGCGCCCACGCGCTCGAGCGCCGCTCCCGTTTGGTAGGACACATCGACCGCCTCCAACTTTCCGCCCGGGCTATCGATCACGATGATCGAAGCCGGCGCCTTGGCGGCGGCAATTTCGTCAGCGACTTTCCAGCCTTCCGATACGTGCTGTAACACAATACGGAAGCCAAACTCTTTCGACAGACGCAAGGCGGTAAGGATGTCGTCGTGGCGATGGGTATGAAAATGTACGACGCGCTTTCCATCCATGGCTTCGATCAGGGTTTCCAAAACCAGATCACGAGCAGGAAGTTTTGTGACATCACCTTTAGCTCGGCGAACTTTGTCGCGATACTCCTGCGCCTTCACAAACTGCTCGCGCACGAGCGAAGCAGACTTAGCGCGCGTTCCGGGAAACGGTCCGGACGAGCCAGGACGTAACGAGTTTGTGCCGTTGGCCATTTTCAGGCCGCCGGCAATATTGCCTTGTGCGTCTTTGATAAGCAGATCGTCAACTATCTTCCCGGCTCTTAGTTTTAGGTAAAGCGTCTGTCCGCTGGAAAGGTGTCCGGAGCCCGGCATTACGTTGACAGTGGTAATTCCACCTGCGCGCGCGCGCATGATGCTGTTATCGCGCACGTTTATTGAATCAAGTATCCGCGTCTCCGGCTGAATTGGACCGGAGCTATCACCGCCTGATCCGCCTCCAACGTGGCTGTGCGTGTCGACGAGGCCGGGCATGATCACCTTACCGCTGACATCAATAACCTGGGCGCCCGCAGGTATTGTCGTGGCCGCACGCGTGCCTGCGGCGACGATCTTGCCGCGCGAAACGATCAGCACGCCGTTTTGAATTGGTGGGCCACTGATCGTAATGATTTGTGCACCGACAAAGGCCTGTGTGCTGTCGCCTTGAGCGTCAGTCGGAGGCGCCAGGGCACACAGCAGCACACAGCACACCGCGGCAAGCATGTATCTCATTAGTTGTCTCCTCGAGATGTCGAGCGGATTCGTTATTTCTTGCCGTGTAAAATCCACGAAGCGTGCATCTCCTGTCAAGCATTCGTAGCAAAGACGCGTACGGCGCAGTGAGGTCAGTACCACCTGCGGTAGCGGGTGGGTCATTCGGGATTGTCGATTGCCAATTGCCAAATGCCGATTGGCAGTCTCCTCAAAGGCGTAAGAAACCCAGCCACCGCGCGGTGGTACTGACCTCACTATTGGCGAGCGTCTGGAATTGACATGTCCAGGCCATGGGACTAAATTTGACGCCTCTTCTCGTAAGTTTCGAAGCGACAACGCAGTAGTCCCGATTCCGTTTCCACTATCCCGAAACCGTCCTCAAAGGAGATCTCATGAACAAAAGGTTGTATTTGTTATTGGCATTCATCGCCCTCGTTGTCTCGCTTGTGGCCATCCCCGCGAGTCTCAGCAACAGCGCTTTGGCAGAAAAGCCGTACGCCAGTGCTCCTGTGCCCGCAGCCGCGCCGAGTGCCGCAGCGAAGACTAACGACCGTCCACAACATTGCGGCACGAAAGACGTTGATGAAACCACGGCGGTTGAGATTCAGTCAGCTGTCGATCAGTTCAACGCCGGGCGTGGCAAGGGCCAGATTAGAAAGTCAGGCTCTGTTACTGTTCCTGTCTACTTCCACGTCATCAACAAGGGCAGCGGCGTTGAAAATGGCGACATCACCAGCAAGATGCTGCGCGATCAGATCGACGTACTCAACGCGGCCTATGCCGGCGCCAGCGGACCGGGCGCCAGCAATACGCCGTTCAGGTTTGTGTTGAGCGGCGTCGATCGCACTACCAACGCGTCCTGGTTTGAAGCGGGCCCCGGCACCGCCGCAGAGCGCCAGATGAAGAGTGCCCTGCACATAGGTGGCCCGGACGTTTTGAATTTCTACACCAACAACGCCGGCGGTTTCCTTCTGGGTTGGGCTACCTTCCCCTTTTCGTTTGCTTCGGATCCTCTGATGGACGGCGTGGTTTGCCTTTACTCATCGCTTCCCGGTGGGTCGACAGTTCCGTACAACGAAGGCGACACCGGCACTCACGAAGTAGGGCACTGGTTAGGACTCTTTCATACGTTCCAGGGCGGTTGCGCAGCAATCTATAACGACTTCGTTTCTGACACGCCGGCCGAACGTTCGCCCGCTTTCGGTTGTCCCTCCGGCCGCGACACCTGCCCGAAGCCGGGACTCGACCCGATCGAAAATTTCATGGATTACACCGACGACCCTTGCATGTTTAGGTTTACTGGAGGACAATCGGCGCGTATGGAAGCCCTCTCCCTTCAATACCGCGGTCTTTAATTGTTCACCCTCTACGTAAGAAAGGGGCTGCCTTCAAAGCAGCCCCTTTCGTGGTTTCCAACACATCAAAAATTTTCAACACCCTCAGGTAGGTTTTATCTAAGGCCTTTTTGTTGACAGATCAGCCTGGGCTGGATTACGTTGCCGTGCCTCGTTCACGTGCGACTCACATTCCTCGCATAAGCCTCGCGTCTACGAGTTTCCTTAGATAATTCACAAACCGAGAAACTCGCTTTTTCGGTACTCAGTTTCGGACAAACCAAGAGGAACACTCGCATTTTCACGGCGACTGGTGTCGCGTCTCTCTCTCAGGATCACGACATTGAAGCGATTCCGGCTACCTCCGTCTCCGGATGATTCCGTCGATCTAAACATCCAGAAAGGTTCAAGAACCATGAGGCACATCGCACAATTCACCCGGCGCTATGCAAGCACCGTTGCGCAGATTATGACAGTGGCAATATTCAGCCTGGTGATAATTGCTCTTCAACCAATCACCGCACACGCGCAGTGGACTAACCCGGATGCGCAGGGAAACATTAACAACACTAACACAGGCAATGTCGGCATCGGCACGACCGCGCCGGGCTCGAAGGTGACCGTCAGCTCCAACGCAGCCCCTCTTCCCGCACCTACAGGCACTGGTACTACTATCGCGCATTTTTCCTCGGCGGATGCTTTGAACCCGCGCGTGCTAATCGACAGTTTTGCCGCTGTGCCGGCGCTTGACTTCAGGCGTGCTAATACTACAGCCGCCTCGCCTTCAGGGCTCTTGTTGGATGAAAATATGGGCCAAATCTCCTGGTTTGGACGTGGTTCTACCGGATACGGAGCTGGAGTTCGCGCCAGTATTAGGAGTTCCGCGGCGGAAAACTGGAGCGATACCGCCCAAGGGACCTATCTTTCCTTTTCTACTACGGTCAAGACGACTGCGGCAGCTGTTGAACGGCTGAGAATCACCGATGCAGGCAACGTTGGCATCGGTACGACGGATCCCCTCACTAAACTTCAAGTAAACCACTCAAGTGCGAATACCAATTTGTCCAACCTTAGTCTTGCCGACCTCCTAGCGTTTCGCAATACGAGCAATACCAATGGGAATATGACTTTGTTGAGCTTTCAGGACTCAGCGGGCTGGGGCAACGCCCTGTTTGGAGCCGTTCAGACTAATCAGACGGCCCACAGTGCCGACTTGGTTTTCCTGACGCGGAATGCTGGGGCTTCAGGGGAACGGATGAGAATCACTGGCAACGGTAACGTTGGCATCGGTACCTCAGCGCCAGCGGCAAAGCTTGATGTCAACGGTCATATTCATTCCCTTGGCGTCTGCGGCGGCGGTGTGCCGAACTCTCAAGGGGCATACCTCACCTGGAATCAGTTCTGCGGCACGGGTGAAACGGATTTCATTAATCATCGGGGCGCTGGCGTGGGCGGTTTCGCGTTCGTCGACACGGTCAATGGGGCTACTTTGAACACGTTGATGTTCATTACGGGAAGCGGCAATGTCGGTATCGGAACGACAGCCCCTAGTTCGAAACTCCAGGTGGCGGGACAAATCCGTTCAACCACCGGGGGATTCATGTTTCCTGACGGTACAGTTCAATTGACGGCATCCTCGGGGGGAACCATTACGGGCGTAACTGCCGGGACAGGCCTAACTGGAGGTGGCACGAGCGGAGCCACGACACTCGACATTGGCGCGGGAACCGGGGTGACAGTTGCAGCAGACACCGTATCGGTCAATTACGGATCAACTGCCGGAACAGCAGTGCAGGGGAACACTACGATCACAGTTTCTCCCGGCAACGGTATGTCTGGCGGCGGCTCGCTGACGCTAGGTGCGGGCGGCACGCTAACCCTCATCAATGATGATAAGGGATCTTCTCAGAATATTTTTAAGGGTGTAGCCAACGCGGCAGGTACAACCCAGTTCTCAGCGGGTTCGAATACTGACGCCGTTCGCTTTGCGGGTAGCGGTGGAACTAACATCACCTTCGACCCTACAACAAAGAAGGTCATCATTGACGGTCCCACTTCGACTCCTTCGGCGGCGAACATTTCGGCCGGACAGTTCGGTCAGAACACCGGCGGCGGCAATTACACCTTCCCGGGCGATGTGACCGTCACCGGAAACATCAACGCCAAGTACCAGGACGTCGCCGAGTGGGTACCTGCAACGCACGCGCTTCCAGCGGGAACGGTTGCCACTCTCGATCCCACAAAATCCAATCACGTCGAAGCGTCGTCGAAAGCCTACGACACCCGCGTCGCCGGCGTTGTCTCAGCTCAACCCGGCATCACTCTGGGTGAACGCGCTGAGAACAAGCTGCTGGTCGCTACAACGGGCCGAGTAAAGGTGAAGGTAGACGCCTCAGCCGGCGCGATCCAAGTCGGCGACTTGCTGGTGACGAGCGAGGTGCCTGGCCTCGCCATGAAATCACAACCCATCGATATCGGCGGGGTGCAAATTCACCGTCCCGGGACGATCATCGGCAAAGCACTCGAACCACTCGCCAAAGGCCGCGGCGAGATTCTCGTATTGCTCAGTCTGCAGTAGTGATCAGTTTTCGGCGAAAACTCTGTTTGCTCTACTAACGACCGCCTCAAACAGTGGAGATTTTCCATGACACGTCCTCATTTCCCGCGTCCTCGCTCAACGCGTTCGGGCTGGGTTCAATTTGTGAGCTTACTGCTTTGTTGCGCGCTCCTGTCACCTTGCTTTGCGTCAATGCACTCCAGCACGAAAGCGACCGCGACCAGCAAGAAACAAAGCACTTTTGAGCAGCAGGGCAGGCTCGGCGGCGACCTCTTGGTTAAGTTTCGCGAAGGCGCTTCGGAGAACGCGAAGGACAGCGTCGCGCTTTCGCACGGAAGCCGTCGCGAAAAAAAGCTACGGGGAGATTCGGCGCTGGAGAAGATGGATGTGCCGGTCGGGCAGTCGGCTGAAGCTTTCGCCCGCCTTTTAACTTCAGACCCGTCAATAGAGTTTGCCGAGCCAAACTTTCTGATCAAGCATGACCAATTCCAAACTGAAAAATCAGAGAGTATTTCCGGAGTCACCGCTCCCTGGTTACAGAAGACCTCTGCGAGCGTTTTTCCACCGCGCTCTGATAGTCAACAGGCGGGGATTGGCGCCGCCAATGGGGGCCCTCCGGGTGTTGCAAACGCGGGAAAATTTTTCAGTCCGCAGAGCGGACTGGACGCAAACGATCCGCGATTCAACGAACAATGGG
>JALZOO010000346.1 GCA_030913905.1 Acidobacteriota bacterium | reverse complement strand
ATTTCGGAAGGGCGCGACATCATCCTCGAAGTCGACGTTCAGGGGGCGGCGAGTATCCGGGCGTTGATGCCGGACTCGGTTAGCGTTTTCATCTTGCCGCCGTCATTCGAAATTCTGAGGCAAAGACTGATCGCGCGAGGGACTGATTCACCGGACGAATTGGATGTCCGGTTGCGTAACGCGCCGACGGAACTTAAAGATTACAAGGCGTTTCAATACGTAATCATCAACGACGATGCGGAGAGAGCTGCGGATCAGTTGGCAACAATTGTTTACGCTGAACGAGCACGACTTTCGCGTCAGGAGCCGCGCATCAGAAACGTAGTTGAAGCGTTTGTCGCTAACGAAACAGAATCCTAATTGACACTGGTAGAAGAGCTGAAGGAGCAATAATGTCACCTAAAGAAGAAATTGATGAAAACATTGAAGACACACAGGCACCAGAGATCGACTCCAAATATCGTCTGATAATTCTTGCGGCTAAGCGAAGCAAACAACTGCAACGAGGCGCACGTCCGCGCATCGACATCGATGCGCTAAAACATAAAAACACGCGCGTTGCCTTGGAAGAAGTTATGCGCGGGCGCGTAAACTTCAAGGTAAATAAGGATGGTGACGGGAAGTAACCCTCTGCTGCTTTAATAGGAAAACCGCCTCACATGCCTTTGTAATCCGGACCTCCACCGCCTTCCGGTGTTACCCAGTTAATTATCTGGTAAGGATCCATGATGTCGCATGTCTTGCAGTGCACGCAGTTTGAGAAGTTGATCTGGAGCTTCCGCCTGCCGTTAGCACTGTCGTTTACCATCTCGTAAACCGCGGCCGGACAGAAACGCTGGCAAGGGTTTCCATATTCTTCGGCGCAAGGTGTGGCGCAGATGTTAGTGTCCAGGACGTGAAGATGAGTGGGCTGGTCTTCGCTATGGCCAACTGCCGCGTGGTAAACGTCCGTGAGTTTGTTGAAGGCAATCTTGCCGTCAAAGCGAAGGCCGTTGTATCGCTGCTCGATGTTGTCGCCCCGGTAACCAAAGGCCGAAAGCTTTTTCATTTCCTCATGACCCGGCGCAGCCTTCGCCCGGTCGAAGATTCCCCATGAGCGGCCGCCGGTAAGGAACTGTAGTCCCGAGTTTAGTAAACCCACCCAGCGGCCATGTTTGAATCCCGCATGAAAATTCCTGACCTTCCGCAACTCAGGAATGATCCAGCTCTCGTTCACTAATTGTTCGTAGCGCTGCAACTGTTTAGCCGAATAATCGCCGGCTACAAGCGCTTCGAAAATTGTTTCGGCGGCCAACATCCCGCTTTTGATGGCTGAATGAATCCCCTTCAATCGTTGGGAGTTAAGAAAGCCCGCGCAGTCACCGACGAGAAGCACCCCATCCGCATAAATCTTCGGCATCGCGAAATAGCCACCTGCGGCGATTGTCTTCGCGCCATACCGAATCATCTTCCCACCTTCGAGCAGGCGACTGACGAATGGATGTTGTTTGAACTTTTGAAATTCGGCGTGGGGATCCAGAAGTGGATCCTTGTAATCCAGGCCGGTAACGTAGCCGATGTTCAGAATACGGTTCTGCATTCCGTAGATCCAACCACCACCATAGGTTTGCGAATCGGACGGAAAGCCGAGCGTATGCGTTACCCTGCCAGTGGGATACCGATCATCCGGAAGTTCCCAAAGCTCTTTCACTCCGATGCTGTACACCTGTGGCTCGCGCCCTCCGTCCAGGTTGAGACGCTCGATCAATTGCTTGGTTAAAGAACCGCGCGGTCCCTCGCCCAGGACGGTGACTTTGGCTCTCAGATCGACGCCGGGTTCAAAATTAGGCTTTCGCTTCCCTTCCTTGTCGATTCCCTTGTCCCCTGTACGCACACCGACGACCGCATCATTCTCCGCGTAGAGTAAGTCGGCGCCTGGAAACTCAGGAAAGATATTGACGCCGGCCTCTTCGCACTTTTCACCGAGCCAGGCAGTCAGGCGGTTGAGCGATACGATGTAATAGCCATGGTTCTTCATTGGTGGAGGGGTTACCGGTGAACGGAGTGCGTGATTCTTCGTAAGGTAAAGAAAGTAGTCTTCGTTGACTGGTGACTCTAGCGGTGCCCCCTGTTCAATGAAATCCGGGATCAACTCTCGAAGCGCTTTAGGATCCATCACGGCGCCCGAGAGGATGTGAGCGCCGACGGCAGATCCTTTCTCGATCACTCCGATCTCGACCTCACCCAACGGTGCGCCCGCGCGTTTACCCGCGTTCACGTCGTCGTTGTGCGTCTTTATCAGTCGGGCGAGGTGTAACGCGCCGCCCAGATTAGCGGGTCCCGCGCCGACGAACACGACGTCCATCTCCAGAGTTTCACGTTCCATCAATTCGTCCTGTGGTTACAAAAAATGAATGGCCATTCAGTTTCCGCCAGTATAACAAAAGAACGGTTGAAACTAACAGTTTGCCTGCGACGACTGTAGAATGTGTGCATCCTTGTAAAGTTGAGAAAGTTTCTTTGAGCCAACACCTTCATACCAACCGGCTGATCAACGAGACGAGTCCATACCTTCTACAGCATGCGCACAATCCGGTGGATTGGTTTCCCTGGGGCGAAGAAGCATTTGAAGTCGCACGCCGTGAGCAAAAGCCGTTGTTGCTGAGCATCGGCTATTCAGCGTGTCACTGGTGTCATGTGATGGAGGACGAATCTTTTGAAGACGAAACAATCGCAAAACTGATGAACGAGAATTTCGTCAACATAAAAGTCGATCGTGAAGAGCGTCCTGACCTCGATCAAATTTATATGAGCGCCGTGCAAATGATGACGCACCACGGCGGCTGGCCCATGACGGTTTTTCTCACGCCCGAGGCGGTTCCTTTTTATGCGGGGACCTACTTCCCTCCTGAAGACCGTTACAACATGCCGGGCTTTCCCCGTGTGCTGATCAGCCTGGCCGAGGCTTTTCGGGAACGGCCTGAAGATGTCCAGCAAACTGCCGCCTCAGTTTTATCAGAGCTGCAGCGTTCGACGGTTACAAACGAATCTAGTGAGGGACTCACACTTGAGCTTTTGGATACAGCTTTTCGCGGCTCAATCAAGAATTATGATTCAACGAATGGTGGTTTTAGCGGGGCGCCTAAATTTCCACCCGCGATGACGCTCGAATTTCTCCTTCGCACTTATTACCGCACCGGTGACGCGCAAGCTCTCGAAATCGTGCGCCACACTGTAGAAAAGATGGCAGCTGGCGGCATTCACGATCAGCTTGCCGGTGGTTTTCACCGTTATTCCACGGACGCCCGCTGGTTGGTGCCGCATTTCGAGAAGATGTTGTATGACAACGCGCTGTTATCGCGTCTGTACCTTCACTATTTTCAGGTCACGCGCGATGACTCGGCCAGGGTTGTTGCCGAACGAATTCTTGACTATGTAGTCCGCGAAATGACCGATCCACTTGGCGGGTTCTACTCAACACAAGATGCAGACTCTGAAGGTGTCGAAGGCAAATTCTTTGTCTGGAGTTTAGAGGAAGTTAAGGCGCTTCTGGGTGAACAAGATGCGGAGCTGTTCGCGGCCTACTACAACATTACCGCCGGAGGGAATTTCGAAGGGGAGAACATCCTAAACGTCACTCGAGATATGGCAGAGGTGGCAAGAGCGAAGAACATACCGCTCGAACAGCTAAGCGACATCCTCGACAGAGGCCGCAAGATCTTGTTTGAAGCCCGTGAGAAAAGAATCAAACCAGCCCGGGACGAAAAAATACTAACCGCATGGAACGGTCTGATGATGGCCAGCTTTGCTGAAGCAGCCCCAATACTTGACCGTCCCGACTACGCAGGGGTTGCGAAACGTAACGCGGCGTTTGTTCTCGAGAATTTGCAGCGAGACGGCTTGTTATTGCGTACCTACAAAGATGGCCAGGCAAAGCTAAACGCATACCTTGAAGACTACGCGTTCTACATCGACGCTTTGGTCACTCTCTACGAGACCACCGGAGAGCTATGGTGGTTTGAAGAAGCCCTTGGGTTGACGAAAAAAATGATTGAAGAGTTCTGGGACGAACAGGAAGGCGGTTTCTTTTACACTGGAAGCAGCCACGAGCAACTGATAGTTCGCTCAAAGGACTTCTTCGATAATGCCACTCCATCCGGCAACTCCGTCGCCGCTAGTGTCCTGCTGCGAGTCGGTCTACTTACCGATAATGCCGACTACCAACGTCGAGCCGCCAGCATTTTTCGCATCAACGCAACGAACATCCAGCGTTACCCGGCAGGTTTTGGTCGCCTGCTCTCGGCACTCGATTTTCATTTCGGACAACCTAAGGAGATTGCCATTATCGGCAAAGTAGGTTCGGCGGACACGCGACTTCTCCTAGAAGAAGTATGGCAGCCGTACCTGCCAAATAAGGTTGTAGCGCAAGCAGAACCCGCAGACCCGAAGGCTGTCGCCCTGATCCCTTTCCTGGCAAACCGTTCACAACTGGAAGCCAGGGCGACCGCATATGTGTGCGAAAACTACACGTGCAAACAGCCAGTAGACCTCCCCGAAGAACTAGCTGCACAGTTAGTCAATCAAAGGGCTGTAGGCAACTAAGCCGTTGACCCGAAAGCACCTCGGCTCCCCACGAACCTGGACGTGTCAGAAAATCCCTACTCCATCCCCTGAAGTAACGGACTTTCTTGACTCCAAGCTACTGGAAAGGTTATCTTTACGGCGGTGTAAAACGATGTTGGCATCAAGCCGGCAACGCCCGCCGCCCTAAGACATCTTCGAGTCAAAGCGTCGCCTCTGCGGCCTTCACGCCGCCCTCAAGCAGTTCCACAAAAAACTTCAACCGTAACCCGTCAGTCAAGGACAATTCGACATGAATGAGATCAGGAATTGGAAGAGCACTTTGCTGCTATCCGCTATTTCGATGCTGGCCTTCGTTCTTCTATGCACAGCACTTGTATCGACCGTCAAGCTTCCCTTTCTAAGTCGTTCCGGTTTGTTGTCGTGGCTTTTGTTGCTTGTGTTAACCCTGGCGGCGAGCCGTTTCACGATCTCAATTACCACCAGTGTCGGCGTCAGCCAAAGTCGGAAATCAGTTGCTGACGCACTGGTCTTCCTGGCAATCATTCTTTACGCCGTGCCGCCCGCACAAACGGCCGGACCGGCGACTTTGCTTGCGGCGATTGTCGGCTTTGTCTCAACTTACGGATTGGCCAGCCGTAAGGAATCCATCGCCACGACAGCGATTGCTGTTATCTCCACCTTCGTTTCAGCCTCGTGTTACAGCTTCCTGGCAAGCGTATTTGCTAATGGTGACGCTGGGCCAAATATTCCGCTCAATGTTTTCCTCGTGCCGCTTTGCGTGCTTGCGATGCTTCAGTATTTTCTCAGCACGCTCTCAACTGTTTATTTCCTGAATCTTATCGATGGTAAACCTCGATTGGTTCCGAGTCAGGAAAGTCTTGTCTGGACACTGACGACGCAAGTAGCTGGCGCCGCCGCCGCGGTTCTTTTCTATTCCGCTATTCAGGGCGCCGGACTACCTTCGATTCTCCTGGGACTGTTGATTATTGGACTGGTTCACCTGCTTTATCGCTTTAATGAAAAACGGTTAAATGAGGTAAGGCGAGCGGAAGCTGAACAGCGAAGACACGTCGAAGAGATGGCCAACATTCACATGAATACCATCGAGTCGTTGGCGATCGCGATTGACGCAAAAGACCAGACGACACATGGACACGTTCGACGCACTCAGATTTACGCCTCGGAAATGGGTAAGTTGCTCAAAGTCGGCGAGAAGGAAGTTCAGGCTCTGTTTGCCGGCGCGCTCCTGCACGACATCGGAAAGCTCGCGGTGCCCGAATATATTCTGAATAAGCCGGGTAAGTTAACTGAGGCTGAATTTGCCAAGATGAAGATCCACCCAACCGTCGGCGGAGATATCCTCAAGCGCGTTAATTTCCCTTACCCAGTCGAAGACATCGTTCGTTATCACCACGAGAAGTGGGATGGAAGTGGTTACCCAAAAGGTCTCAAGGGTGAGGGCATACCGTTGGTGGCTAGGATCATTTCAGTTGTCGATTTCTACGATGCGACACGTTGTGACCGCCCCTATCGCAAGGGCATGAAACGCGAAGAGTCTCTGGGCTTGCTTCAAAATATGGCTGGCAGTGCTTTTGATCCGCGTGTCGTCGAGAAATTCATCGAGCATGTCGAAGCATTCGACAGGTTGATCGATGCCGAAGACATCCAGGAACAGGTTACGTCGGAAATCGCGGAACACGACTACTCCACAAAAACCAAACCGGATGCGGGCCTCGCTTCCGAAGTGGTTGGTACACCCGACGATGATGCCGGGTTTAGATCGATAACCGAGGCGCAGCGGGAAGTGTTTGCCCTTCATGAGATCGCTCAAACGATCGGCTCCTCACTAAACCTCAATGACACTGTAGGTTTGATTTCAAACAAGCTTAAAGCCATCGTCCCTTTCGACACTTGCATCATCTTTGTTGTCGACGAGACGTCAGGTAAGGCTGTGGCAGTGCACGTCGCCGGCGAACACACGGATGTGTTTAACAAACGCCGGATGACAGTAGGTGACGGCATCACCGGCTGGGTGATCGCCAATGGCCGCTCGATGTGTAACGGCTCGCCGGACCTGGATCTACTCGGAGTTCCGGAAGAGATTGCGGCAAGCTATCGAGGCGTGCTTGTCTCACCGTTGCTGAGAGACGATGGAACCTTTGGAGCGATCACGCTCTACTCCAAAAGCCGAACCTCGTATTCGACTGAACATGTCCGCCTGCTTGAATCCGTTTGCCAGCATGCGGCGAGTGCTCTCAATAACGCACTGACATTTGAGAGGACCAAAGAAAGCGCTTTGGTCGATCCACTTACAGAGCTTCCGAATGCGCGTGGGTTCTACATGATGCTGGAGCAAAGAATCGCCGAATGCCAGCGGATGAGCAATGAAACGCTGGCGGTTGTCAGTATGGATATCGACGATTTCAAGGAGATCAATGACCAATACGGACATGCTATAGGCGATCGTGTGCTAGCTGCAGTCGCCGCGGTGATGCGCAAGGAGCTACGGCAGATGGACATATTAACTCGTTACGCCGGAGATGAATTCGTAGCAATCATGCCGATGGCGTCCAGCCATATGGGTGTCGCCGTTGGCGAACGAATCCGCAACGCCGTGGAGTCGCAGAAATTTACAGTACGTGAGGGCAAGGTTGTGAAACTGGGTGTCAGCATGGGAGTCGCCTGTTTCCCAGACGAAGGTGACACCACGGAAGAACTATTGACTGCGGCCGCGCGCAAAATGCAGACTGATAAACATTCGCGCAAGGTTGTGATCAGACTAGCTAATAGTCCAGTAACAACGCTCGACGCCTTCAGGTAAACTCAGCAGCACACGTTCTATTAAACGCACATCGCGACTTGCGGTGTGCGTTTTTGTCGTTTAAAGGCCGGTTTTTGCACGGGCTGACGAACCTCGCGTATAATCGGCGCGTCGCTTAATACAATCACAAGACTTGATCGTGCTCAGAAGCGCCGTAAACGTGGCTGAGTAGTGGGAAGTGCTAGCTAGTGGCAAAGTCAAACTCTGAAATGAGAAAACCTACGCCCGGACCATCGCGTGTCGGCGCGGAAGAAAAGAGCGCTACCGGCGTGATGGACCAGGACTCTATCGACGTCGGCGATTCGTCTGCGTTGCGCCAGGACAATCGGGCGGTAAAGGCCGCCCAGAAGAGTCGGATTGCAGGCCTGGATAAGAAGACGCTGGTCGCCATCTACCATCAAATGCTGCTCGTTCGGCGCTTCGAAGAGAAATCTGCCGAAGCCTACAGCGCCGGCAAGATCGGTGGCTTCTGCCACCTCTATATCGGTCAGGAAGCGGTTGCGATCGGCGCCATCTCCGCCATTCGCAAAGACGATTACGTCCTGACCAGTTATCGAGAGCATGCGCATGCAATCGCGAAAGGCATGACGCCCGAGTCGGTCATGGCGGAGTTGTTTGGCAAGGCGACGGGATGCTCGAAAGGTAAAGGCGGTTCGATGCATATGTTCGACAAGAAAGTTAATTTTCTTGGCGGACACGCGATTGTCGGCGGGCAAATTCCCCTGGCAACCGGCGTTGCCTTTGCGTCGAAATATAAAGGTACTGACCAGGTAACGCTTTGCTTCTTCGGTGAGGCTGCAGTCAACCAGGGTGCGTTTCATGAGTCGTTGAATATGGCCCAGCTTTGGAAACTGCCCTGCATTTATATTTGCGAAAACAATCAATATGGAATGGGCACCTCGCTGGAGCGAGCGATGTCGTACCACGACATTTCGGAAAAAGCGTGCGCCTATGAAATCGCGTCCGAGTTTGTAGACGGCATGGATGTTCTGGCAGTCCGCGAGGCGACGCAGCGCGCTGTTGAACGGGCGCGTAAAGACTACTTGCCGACCTTGCTCGAGGTGCGAACTTACCGGTTCATGGGCCATTCAATGTCTG
Source organism: Acidobacteriota bacterium (assembly GCA_030913905.1). GTDB lineage: Bacteria > Acidobacteriota > Blastocatellia > Pyrinomonadales > Pyrinomonadaceae > PSRF01. Next base: position 979 of record JALZOO010000346.1, on the reverse strand, counting down.
ATCCCGGAAACTATCGCACTCGCGCTGAGATTGAAAAGCACCAGGAACGCGATCCTATCAAGCTGTTTGCCGCCAGCTTGAAGGAAGAGGGCGTGTTAGACGATGCGCAGTTTCAGAGCATTGACGCGGAGGTTCGCGAACAGGTGGATAAGGCCCTCAAATTTGCTGAGGAAAGCCCCCTGCCTGCTCCTGAAGAGCTCTACACTGACATCTACGCGACCCCGATAGAACCAGGCAAGGGTTAACAGGGCGCGAGAGGGAAAACACTACGTGGCAGTAATCACAATTCGCGAGGCACTCAATCAAGCTCTACGTGAGGAGATGTTGCGGGATGAAAACATCTTCCTGATGGGTGAGGAGGTTGCTGCCTACCAGGGCGCTTACAAGGTTACAAAGGGACTGCTACAGGAGCTCGGAGAGAAACGTGTCATCGATAGCCCCATTACCGAGCTCGGTTTCGCAGGACTGGGTGTAGGCGCAGCGATGGTTGGTCTACGGCCGGTCATCGAGTTCATGACCTTCAACTTCTCCATTCTAGCCACAGATCAAATTATCAACTCGGCCGCCAAGATGCTTTACATGTCCGGCGGACAATTCAACGTCCCGATAGTATTTCGTGGTCCGGGCGGCTCCGCTTTTCAGGTTTCGTCCCAGCATTCGCAAGCGCTGGAATCCTGGTTTGCTAACTTCCCTGGCCTTAAGGTTGTCATGCCGTCGACTCCGGCAGATGCCAAAGGTCTGCTGAAATCTGCAATTCGTGATAACGACCCGGTTATCTTTATTGAGCAGGAACGAATGTACGGAAACAAAGGCGAGGTTCCGGACGATCCGGATTTCATCGTGCCGCTCGGGGTGGCCGACGTAAAACGGGAAGGCACTGACGCCACTATCGTGGCGAGATCGCTGATGGTACCCATTGCCCTCAAAGCAGCGGAGGCGTTGGAGAAGGAAGGCGTCTCGTGTGAAGTGATCGACCCGA
>JALZOO010000342.1 GCA_030913905.1 Acidobacteriota bacterium | reverse complement strand
GCGGGTCGCACCTTTTACTTCCTGCGTCGCCGTTCGCCGTTCATCTTCGATCCAAATCTCTTCCGTCTTTCTTACGTAGTCTGGATCGAGAGGATTGGTATCGTATTTACTTTTCTTCGGTTCCATTGCTGGTCCTACGGTGCTGCCGCTTCGAGAATTCCAATCTTACTCGCCCGCAATTGCATACTCAACCTGTTCCCAACGCTCTTCACGCTCGGAAATGCGAAACGCCCGCATTACAGGCTGCGGGCCAGCAAGCCCGATGATGAAATAAACTGCTTTAGGATAATAAGCTAACCGAACGTCGGTTTGGGAAGGAACCGGGTCAGGTGAACGTGGATGAGAATGATAAATCGCAATGAGGTCCTCGCCGCGCTCGCGCATCTGGCGCTGGGCCGCGAAGAGATCTTCAGGCGCCGCTTCGTAGGAGACGATCTTGTCGGCAGCAACATTGCGGAGTGTGTAAATGCTGCTGGCTTGGCTGTGCTCGGAACCGCCTATTAGTCCACAACACTCTTCCGGATCGGCTGCGCGCGCGTTAGCAAAGATCTTTTCTAGCTGGGCAGGACTCAATGTAATCATTTGGCTTGCGCGACTAATCAGTTTTGCTAAGATTGTCTTGCATGTCAAAAGTTTTCGAAGAGATTGCCAAAGACGCGTCTCAGCTTTCCCGCAAACAAAGGCTAAATCTTGCGAGCCTCCTTTTGGAATTGGATGAAGGCTCTGAAGACGAGCAACTGACCGCAATCTGGGAACAAGAGATTCTCGCCCGCATTCGAGCTGTCGATGAGGGCGCGGTACGATCTTCAACCTACGAGGAAGTGATGCAAGAGGCTGAAGATCGCCTCACTTCATGAGGATCAGATTTGTTCATGAAGCTAAGCTCGATTCCTCGACGCCATCTCATACTACGAAGGAAAAAGCGGGGCTAGGTCGACGATTCAAAGCCGAGGTTGACCGCAGCTTGCAGTGGCTGCTTGATCATTCTGAAGCTTGCCGCCTCAGACCCAGCGGCTACCGCGAATTGAGCATGCGGATCTTTCCTTACCAGGTTGCACATGTGGTTAAAGGGTCAACTTTATGGATCCTCGCCGTAGCCCACCGACGCCGGAAACCCGAATATTGGATTCAGCGAACGACAAACAACCCCTAAAGTCGGCAGTCCGATTCTGAGGCTCAAACTACTTGCGAACCCCTTCGCTAAGTCTTAATCGGTCTTTATCACTCGCAGGTGCAGCTCTTCTAATTGCTTTGGATCAACCTCACCCGGTGCATCGATCATTAGGTCTGTTGCCGAGGCCGTCTTCGGGAACGCCATGACGTCGCGAATGTTGTCGGTAGGGACCAGCACCATCAACAAGCGCTCGATGCCGGGCGCGATCCCACCGTGTGGCGGAGTTCCGTACTCGAGTGCGTCAAGAAAGAAACCAAAACGCGAACGCGCCTCTTCAGTCGACATGCCGAGCGCCTTGAAAACCAGCCGCTGTACATCGCGTCGATGAATACGAATAGATCCACTTGCCAACTCGATACCATTGATCACCGGATCGTAAGCCTTGGTGCGGAGACTACCGAGCAACTGCGTTTCGCCGCCTTCGACTGCACGTTCCAACAAGGGCAGATCTTCATCGAGTGGAGACGTGAACGGATGGTGCATTGCATAGTAGCGATCATCCGCTTCGTGATACTCAAACATTGGAAACTCTGTGACCCACAACGGCGCATAGGTGTTCTCCGGGATCAATTTCTCACGTCTCGCGATTTCGTTTCGTAAAGCACCGAGACTTGCGGCCACAGTCTTTGCCTTGCCTGCGACAATCAGCACCGCATCACCTTTTTGCGCGCCCGCTGTAGACGCCAGCCCAGTAACAACTTCTTCACCCAGTGCTTTCAATAAAGACGAGGTAGTTTCGTCGCCCAGCTTTATCCACGCCATCCCGGTCGCCCCATACCGCTTAACAAATTCCTGAAGTTCATCCAGTACTTTCCGTGAAAGGCTGGAGCCCCCAGGGACCACAAGTCCCTTTACTTCTCCGCCGGCCTCCAGTGCAGCCGCGTAGGGAGCAAAAGTGGTTTCTTTCAGCGACGGGGAAAGGTCCTGCAACTCCATACCCTGGATCCGCAGATCAGGTTTATCGGAACCCCACCGTTGTATTGCTTCCGCAAACGTGTAGCGTGGGAAAGGAAGTGGTAACTCAACATCAATCAACTTGAAGACGCGTGCGAACAATCCTTCCGTCACTGAATAAATCTGTTCGAGCGTGGCAAAGCTCATCTCCAGGTCGAGCTGGGTAAACTCCGGCTGGCGATCGGCGCGCAGGTCTTCGTCACGAAAGCAGCGAGCGATCTGAAAATATTTATCGAGGCCGGCAATCATGCACAACTGCTTGAACAACTGTGGCGACTGCGGCAGTGCAAAGAATTTTCCCGGCTGCACTCGCGAAGGAACGATGTAATCTCGCGCTCCCTCGGGAGTGGACTTAATCAGGATCGGGGTTTCAATTTCCGTGAAGCCTTGCTCGCTCATGTAGCGGCGGATTTCCTGGAGTACCGTATGGCGAAGGCGCAGGTTTGCCTGAAGCTGAGGACGCCGCAGGTCGAGATAGCGGTACTTCAAGCGAAGGTCTTCGCTGGCAAGCGCATCAGCCGCACTCTCAAGCTGGAAAGGCAGCGTGCGCGCGTCGTTCAGAATCAACACCTCACGCGCGTGCACTTCTACTTCGCCGGTCGCAAGCTTCGGATTGCGTTGACTCTCGTCGCGCAGCGTTACTTCGCCGGTCACTGCGACAACGTATTCACCGCGAACTTCTTTGGCCTTGGCGTGAGCAGCGGGCGCATCGTCGGAATTCAGCACGACCTGCGTAATGCCATCGCGATCGCGCAGGTCGATGAAGGTTAGTTCACCGAAATCGCGCCGGCGCGCAACCCACCCCATCAAGATCACTGAATGGCCAACGTGATCAGCGCGAAGGGCGCCGCAGGAATGTGTGCGCTGCAGGTTTCCAAGGTTATCGAGCATCTTTTGTAATGCAAACTGTTTAGATGTTTTGTAACGCAAACTGTTAGTTTGCGTCTTATGTTATTAACACAACCCGCTGTTAGGTTGCTTGGTCATCCAGATCGTCGACGATCACTTGAACGCCCTGTGTCAAAGGCAGACAACTGATTATTTGCGCGCGATCAATCTTTGTCAGGTCGGTGCCGGCCGCATGCCAGAGCTTCACCCAAAAAGTTCGCGTCTCGCCGTGGATGGCGAACGTTGAGCCGTCAAGCATGACGGGAACGGGTTCGGCAATGCTTCCTTTACGCAATGCGTCCAGCAATTCGGGAACGAAGGGTTTGTAACTCTCAAACTGGGCCAACACCGCGCGATCTTCGATTTCAGCAGGCGGCAACTCCACCGGCTCGCCCGATTCAAGCAGCAGTCGAGTTTCCGTTTGCTCGTTTCGTTTTTTTACAACAGGCATTTCGTTTGTAGGGGCAGGGCTTGTCCCTGCCCGGGCGGGGACAAGCCCCGCGCTACAATCATTTCTTCGGCGATTCGGGCGGGGACAAGCCCCGCCCCTACAATCACCTCTTCAACCGATTCGCTAAATATCCCTCCAGCTCCGAAACCTTGACCCGCTCCTGTTCCCACGTATCTCGATCTCGTACGGTTACGGCGTCGTCGTCGAGAGACTGGTGGTCCACAGTTACGCAGAAGGGCGTGCCAATTTCATCCTGGCGCGCATAAAGCTTTCCGATGCCGCCCGTGTCGTCATACACCGCCCTCATCGACGGTTGCAGGGAATGTTTAATCGACTTCGCCAGCGCGACTATTTCGGGTTTGTTTTTCGCCAATGGCAACACTGCGACTTTGATCGGCGCGAGATCAGGGTGCAACTTCAAGATAACGCGCTTCTCACCCTTGTCGTTCGTCTTCTCAGTATAAGCATCCATCAAAACAGCCAGGACCGTTCGATTTACACCAGCGGCTGGCTCAACAACATAGGGATAAAACCGTTCCTTGGTTGCCTCATCGAAATACGAGAGGTCTTCAGTTGAGTCTGGATTAAGACGCTTGCCTTCGGCGTCCTCCGGTTTCTTGGAGTGCGTACGCAAATCAAAATCAGTGCGATTAGCAATCCCCATCAATTCATCCCACTGCCGTTCGCCTTCATCACGTTCAGGAAAGAAGCGGTATTGGATGTCGACAGTTCGCTTTGCGTAGTGGGCCAACTCCTCTTTCGGCTGTTCATACAGTCGCAGATTGTCCGCGGTGACCCCGATGGAAGTGAACCACCCAAAGCATGCGTCGATCCACTGCTGGTGAGCGGCTTCATCATCGCCCGGTCGCACGAAGTATTCCATCTCCATCTGCTCAAACTCACGTGTGCGAAAAATGAAGTTGCCCGGCGTGACTTCATTGCGAAACGACTTGCCGATTTGCGCGATGCCGAATGGCAATTTGCGCCTGCTGGTTGTCAACACGTTAACGAAGTTAATAAAAATGCCCTGGGCAGTTTCCGGCCGCAGGTAGACCAGAGAAGTCGGATCGTCTTCGGCAGTCGCGCCCACGTGCGTTTGAAACATTAGATTAAACGGACGAGGCTCGGTCAGATTCGAGGAACCACAGTTAGGACATTTTCCGTCGCTCAGTTTATCGGCGCGCAAGCGAGTGTTACATTCGCGGCAATCAACCAGCGGATCGCTAAAGGTGTCTTCGTGGCCCGAGTATTTCCACACCAGCCGGTTCAAAATGACGGACGAGTCGATACCTTCTATATCGTCGCGCTCGTAAACCATCCAGCGCCACCACGCCTGCTTTACGTTGTTTGCAAGTTCGACACCGAGCGGTCCGTAATCCCATGAACTGCCCAGACCGCCGTAAATCTCCGAGGAGGGAAAGACAAATCCGCGGCGCTTCGCCAGCGAGACTATTGTTTCAATGTTGGGAGCAGTCATAAAGCAGTGAATGGTAAATAGTGAATAGTAAATGGTAAATAGCTAAAACTGAAATCGCTGCTCGAATGCGCATCAACGACCATTCACCATTTACGATTTACGATTGATCACAAAGAAAAGAGGAGCACCGCCGCGCTCCTCTATTCTGCAAAACTGTGCGATCCGTTATTTGCTCGGCGTCTGGACGTTGACGTCGATTTTCTGCGTGCCGCCGCCACCAAATAACCGTCCTCTAAACGCAAACACAACCACCAGCACGATGATCACGAAGATTACCAAAACAGCGACAACGCCTGCGCTGCCGCCACCACCATCACCATTGTCTCCCATAAACCGATTCCTCCTGTTTAGGGAATTCAGCAGATTAGTTGACGGGGGATGCGGAGTGATTGTTACCACAAGCCCCGCCGAGCGTCAACACGTTGTGCCCAAACTAAAGGGAGACAAGCAACGCTTGTCTCCCTTGTTTAGGAACTCGAGCTGTAGCTCGATGTGTTTAGTCGCGGCCTCGTCTTCGTCCGCCGCGTCGTCTGGGTCCACTCGGCGCCGGCCTGACATCGCCGGCTCCAACAGTTGGCGTCGGCTGCGGAGGTGTGGCCCCGCTCGGGATTATCCACAACTCGACACAGTCTTCTTCGCGGAAGCCACCATTGATGACGACGATACGAGATTGATCGATACCACGTTGCGTGACCAGGTAGTCGCGAGCCCGCGAACCGATTAAATCAGCCTGGCCAATACGGCTGGTCCGACCGCCATAGGCGATGACATAGGTCGTGGTTGACGGATCGTTTTGCAACTCCACCGCGAGGTTGTCGAGGCGGGCTTTTTGATCGTCAAACGAACAACTGCAGCAAACGTCAAACTGTCGCGAAGGATTCTCGCGCGGGGGAGTCCGAGGAATGACGGTTGTTGCCTGCGCAGTCTGCCGGCAAGCAGGGTCACCCGAGCCATCATCGACTACGAGAGTGGCAGTAACACTTTGGCCACCGAGTGTCGTTGAGTCCACGGTAATGGTGGGCGTTCCCGCTCCACTCAATACCCGCGCGGCATCAGGACTGACGGTCCAGGTGTAGTTGAGCGGAGTCGAACCGCCGTATGACACGTCTGAAGTGAAGGTAATGATTTCGCCTTCGTTAACCTGAGG
>JALZOO010000519.1 GCA_030913905.1 Acidobacteriota bacterium | reverse complement strand
TCCACTGCAATCAATCCGGTTGAGGGATCGATGTCGAGCGTTATCGTCCCTTCCAATAGTCCGCTATCCCCGCTTCGCGTTTCATACTTCGGCTGCTTCACTCTTGGCGATCCAGCCGGCGATGCCTCCGGTAGTGGCGGCGGCAAGAACTCCGGCGGCGTAGGCAGCATTTCTTCTGACTCGGGTGTGGCCTCGAGTTCCGGTTCGATGGTTGAACTTCCCTGCGACGAAGTGCCGTTGATAAAGAGCTCAATTCGCTTTTCGGGATCGTCAGGTGACGCGGGCGCGCCTGTTCTTGGATTTATCGCTACCTGCTCAATGCCCGCGGGCATTTCCCAGTCGCCCTGCCATTCGGGATGGTCGCCGAGCGCGGCACTCATGAAGTCTGTCCAAATCGGCAGCGCAGAATTTGCGCCGGTCAATCCAAGCTGCGAACCATCATCGAATCCAACCCACACTACGCAAACAAGACTCGGCGTGTAACCCGCAAACCATCCATCGCGAGAGGTTCCGGTTTTGCCCGCCACGTTTCCTTTGAAGCCTCGCGCCCTGACCTTCGCCGCTGTGCCTCGATTGACGACGTCTTTCATGAACGAAGTCATCACGTAAGCAACGTCAGGTCGCATCACTTCACTCTTCTGCGGCGTCGGTGCTGCTACGGTGACACCATTGCCGGTTGTTATTCGATTAATCGCAATTGGCGACGTTCGCGTTCCCAGGGTTGCGAACGCGGTGTATGCGGAGGCGACCTGCAACGGCGTGGCTTCACTGGTGCCGAGGGCCATCGCCGGAAAAGCGCGCGGCGGCTTGGGAAGGCCCGCCTTTGCGGCCAGGTTCATTACGCGACCAATCGTCACTTCCATCGCTACATCTACGGTCACCACGTTAAGACTATGAACCAACCCGTCGCGCAAGGTGACGGGAGCATGACTGTAGCTGTCTCCAAAGTTGCCCGGCGAGTATTCCTGGTTGTCAAACGTAAACGTCTTCGGCTCGTCCATGTAGGTAGTCGCCGGTGTGATAACGCGGGGCACAGGATCGTACGCCGTGTTAAGGGCCGTCGCATACACGAATGGCTTGAACACTGAGCCCGGTTGCCGGAATGCGTCGGTGGCGCGATTGAGTTGGCTCTTCTGGTAATCTCGCCCGCCCACCATCGCCACAATCTCGCCCGTCCTCGCATTCATCGCCACCAACGACGCCTGTAGAGTTCCGGGTGCGAATCGTTTCGACTGGATCTTATCGAGCGCCGCCAACTGTTTCGAAACAGCGGCATAAGCCGCGCGCTGCAAATCGAGATCGATCGTTGTGTAGATCCGCAGATGTTCGGCAGTCCCCGGGCCCGCAATGATGTCGCCCAATTGGCCCTGAACATAGTCGGCAAAATAGGGTGCGTCAGAAACGTCGATGCGGCCCTTCGTCGCCGCCACTTGTAACGGAGTCTGTTTCGCCTGCGCGGCTTCTTCGGCGGAAATCGCGCCCGTTTCGGCCATGTTGTCCAACACTTGATTGCGGCGTGCCGTGGCCGTGTTTATGTCGTGATAAGGGTTATAACGGTTGGGGCTGCGAATAATTCCGGCGAGAAATGCCGCTTCCGTCAACGTAAGATTGGTAACGTCCTTATCGAAATATGCGTCGGCAGCTTCGCCAAAGCCGTTGATTGAAAATCCGGACTGCTGCCCCAGATAAACCTGGTTAGCGTAAAGAGAAAATATCTGCTCCTTGGACAAACGCGTCTCGAGGATGATCGACATGTAGGCTTCTGCCACTTTTCGCCGCACGGTTTTTTCCGGCGACAGCAGGAGATTCTTGACCAGTTGCTGCGTAATGCTCGAACCACCCTGGCGCGCGATCGGCGAGTTCGGGGCACTGTCGTAACGCCGGATTAAAGCGCGCAAAATGCCCCGAATATTCACGCCGTAATGTTCGAAGAAAGCGCGATCTTCGGTGACGGTGATTGCCTTTATCAGATGTGGAGGGAGGTCGTTGAAGCCGATGATCTTGCGCTTGGACCGCTCCCGGCCAGTCACTGAACTGATCAACTCCGGCTCCAGCCAAGCTCTTTCAAGACGCGCATTACTGTCGAGCTCCGCCAGTGAACTGATGCCGCGCCCGTTGCGCGAGAACTGGATACGCACTCTTTGAAACTGGCGCTGTCCATCTACGACAGTGTTGTCGCTAGGTTCTACGTCAACCAAACTTCCGCTCACGTAATATCTGCCGCGGGCTCTATCGGCCTGTTGAGTTTTTTCGACGTAACCAATCTGTTTAAGGAATTCGATAAGCCGGTCCTGCGAGAGCGGCTGGCCCACGCGCAGCTGTTTTGGCGCGGCGTAAATCCCGGCCGAACGCGTGAACACTTCGCCGGCGAGAAGGTTATCGATGCGGCCGGAAAAGACGGTCCAATAATAGACAAAGAACACAGCCAGAACCGTCGCCACCGCCAGGAGTGGAAGTATTACCGGAGGACTAAAGAGCCGGCGCACGAAACGCCGGCGAAAACTCATTTCCGGCTCGGCATACGCGACTATTCGAGACGAAGACCTCGAGGCCTTTTTTGGTTGCATCCCTCTTGGGGGGTTATCTTCAGGTGGGTATCTAACTGGCATAAAAGACAGGCGATTGACCTCGTGGTCAGAATTCGCAATCTGTGGTCAGCCGTCCATCCTCGTTCGCAAATGCTAACGCCTAGCTTCAAGCGTGTCCACTCTGACCGGAATCCTCGGCCTAAATCCACGGAGCTAATGACAGTAAGAATCCCGGGAACACCTTTATTGACACCTTGTTACTCTTTCGTTAACGTCCATTCGTTCGTTCTAAGCCGCCAGCTTGTTTGATGCTACGTAAGATGTATGAGTTTGATGCCCACCGGCACGCGTCCCCTGCCCGGCAATCAGCGCCGAATCGTCTTCGCGGTTCTCGCAATCACAATTGCGATTGGGTTAGGGACGGTCGGTTTTCATTTACTCGAGGGATGGTCGCTGCTTGATAGCCTCTACGTTGCAGCTCAAACTGTCACTACCGTTGGCTATGGCGACAAAAGTCCGGCAACGACAAATGGACGAATTTTCGCGACTCTTTTCATGCTCGGGTCCGTTGGCGTGGTGCTTTATGCGCTCACAACGACGGTACAAACAATTGTTCAATCAGAATTGGTCGCAACGTTTGGCCAACGACGACGCTCACGAATAATGAGCAAACTGCGAAACCACTACATCATTTGCGGCGCGGGGCGCGTCGGCTCACATCTGGTGCGCGCCCTGCTGAGCAGCGAAGAGACTTTCATCGTGATCGAGCGAGATCCGCAAAGAGTCAGTGAGTTAACCGATCAGGGCGTCATCGTGTTGGTACGCGATGCGACGCATGAAGAGAGTTTGCGGGAGGCAGGCGTTGATCATGCGCGTGGTCTTGCTGCTTGTTTGCCGAACGACGCAGACAATGTTTATGTTGTGCTCACGGCGCGCGACTTAAATCCAAAGCTCCACATTGTGGCGCGAGCTGCCGAGGAACAGGCGGAGTCAAAGCTGATTCGTGCTGGAGCAAACCGAGTGGTGGCGCCCACGATAATCGGCGGTCACCGTATGGCGATGGCCCTTACGAAACCGGCGGTTGACGATTTCATAGGTTCGATAACGGCGAACAAGCTGGAGTTGGCCTTTGAACAAATCGAGGTTGAGCCTTCCTCGCTGCTGGTCGGACAGAAACTAAGCGAGTCAAACATCCGGTCAGATCTCGACATCGTCATTGTCAGTATTCGTCGAAGCGATGGTCAGATACTTTTCAACCCGAGTGGCGAGGCAGTAATCGAGAGTGGCGACATTCTGATTGCTATCGGACTCGGTGAGTCGTTGGCGAAGCTGACCCAGATGGCAAAGGGCAAAGTCGCCAGTCTAGAGTCTGGAGTCTCCAGTCTTCCCGACGCACGACTCTAGACTCCGGACTGGAGACTCCAGACTAGATGAAGATCCTCGTTACTGGCGGCAGTGGTTATCTGGGAACGCATGTCCGTCAGTTTTTTGATGCTGACGATTTTTCACGCCGCTCCGGCCACGACATCCTTGATAGCGAAGACACGCGGCTCACGTCGGGCTACGACGTAGTCATTCATCTCGCTGCTCACCTCGATAAAGATCCTGAAGCCGCCGACCTGTGCTTTCGCACAAATGCCGAAGGAACTGCCAACGTAGTCAAGCACCTGAAGCCAAACTCAGTTTTCATTTATGCTTCGACCAAGGATGTTTATGGAGCCAATGCAGGTTCATACCACGAAGTGCCGGAGAGTTGTCCCATAAGCTACGTGGGGCAAACGGCTTTAGAATGGTCGAAGCTCATTGGCGAGCGATATTTGGAGTTTTACGCTCGCCGGCAAAGTGTACGTGCCTGCATATTCCGGCTGTCGACAGTTTACGCCCGACCTTCTGACGGCAATGAGTCAGGCTTTGTGACTCACTATGTAGAGTCGGTCAAGCGACGTTGGCCTATCAATCTGCCCGTGCGCGGTCACCCTATACGCGACATTCTGCATGTGGATGATTTCTCGCGCGCCTGCCAGGCCTTCATAGACTCATCGCAAGTGTACGGTCTGTATAATCTGGGAGGCGGAGGGGCGAACTCGACGAGCTTAAGCGATCTTGTCGATTTAATAGGCAAACTAATCAAGATCAAGCCTTCGATAACCAGTGACGATTACGCGCCCCATCCGGTCCCCATCCATTACATCTCGGATTTGAAAAGAATTCGCGAGCAATTGGGTTGGGAACCACAGATTGGAATTGAAGAGGGACTGCGCAGCCTTTTGTAGTTGCCAGCGACGCTGGCGGAACGGGCAGAAGAAATAAATTTTCCATATGTCATTTCTCATTTGTCATTGGCAGCCCAGTAGTCCCAACTCGGTAAAAAAACACGCCGGCTTCAAATGAGTTGGCAGCTCAGAACAAATAGTTGGTTCGATGACAGATGGAAACAATCGGTTATCAATGACAAATGAGAAATGACATATGGAAAATCTTCCCGGTCTTGTAAGCGATGTCAGAGCTCAGCCCAGAAAACATTAGTCGCATAGTTGTCCGCGGAACCAACTGGGTTGGCGACGCAGTGATGACCGTGCCTGCACTGCGTGCACTGCGCCGATTGTTTCCCGCCGCCCACATCACACTCGCTACGCGTTCGTGGGCAGACGGTCTTTTTGCCGATGCAGAGTTTCTCGATGACTTACTGATTCACGAAGGAACCGGACTGAGGTCGGTCGTACATCAGGTCCGTAATTGGCAGAAGGGCGAGTTCGACCTGGCGGTTCTCTTCCCTAATTCGCTTGAGTCGGCGCTGGTCGCGTCGTTGGCTCGTGTTCCTGCAAGAATTGGATATGCGGCAGACGGCAGGCAACGACTGCTCACGCATCCGCTTGGTTTACCTGAATGGCGTAGCTCGCGACACGAAGTCTTCTACTACCTGAACATCGTCTCAGAACTGGAACGACTGATCGGTCGGGACAGCCCGTCGCAGTCGCTTAATGACGCTCAGCCTGACGGCTCGATTCAACTAAGCGAAACGCGCAAGTTCGAAGCGCGTGAGTTTCTTCGTCTCAAAGGTGTGCGCGACGGACTACCGCTCATTGCCCTATGCCCGGGATCAACCAACAGTCGGGCCAAGCGTTGGCCAGCCGAGCGTTACGCGGCCCTGGGTGATCGATTTGTGAGCGAGTTAGGTGCGCAAGTCTTGCTGATCGGATCGGCTTCCGAGTCGGAAGTCTCGTTCGAAGTTAGTCGCGGTATGCGCAATAAGCCCGTGATGCTCACTGGTGAAACTGATCTGGCCCAACTGGTCGGCGTTCTCGGCGTTGTCGATCTGCTGGTAACAAACGACACGGGTCCGGCGCATATTGCTTCATCACTCGAACGGCCGACACTGGTAATCTTTGGCCCAACCAATCCGTTGACCACACAACCATTTTCATCTGCCGGCGAGATCGTGCGACACCCGCCTGACTGCGCGCCGTGTATGCTGCGCGATTGCCCTATAGACCATCGCTGCATGACCGCAATCAGTCCTGATGAAGTCTTCGAACGAGCGCAATCGATGTTGGCGAGCAAGTTTCAAGTTGTAGTCTAAGTGGAGCATTTTTAGTTCTTGGCTTCTACAAATCGAGATCTCCATAGTAGCTACCAGATTCCAGCCCAGCGGGCTGACAGAAAGTAGCCGGTGGTCGCAGCGCAGCGGAGACCACCGGAGGCAAACCGAAATGATTTCGCACCCGGAACGGGTGCCAGAGACGGTGGCACCCCGCCGGGGTGCAAAAGAACTGCTGCCGTTTTCCGGTGGTCTGCGACCACCGGCTACTATCTGTCAGCCTTCAGGCTGAAGCGTTGGTTTCACCAAGATGAACAGAGCAGTTTTCATCGATCGGGACGGCACGATTTCTGAAGAGGTTGGCTACATTAACCACCCCGAGCGTTTTCGTTTGTTCCCTTATGCGGCCGCGGCGATCAAACAACTTAACCAGAATGGTTGGCTGGCAATCGTGACCACGAACCAGGCCGGCGTGGCGCGCGGTTATTTCGCGGAAGATATGATTCACGCGGTTCACGCGCGTATGACAAATGAGCTCGAGGCTGATGGTGCGCGACTCGATGGAATCTATTACTGTGCTCATCATCCTTCGGTCGGCGATCCGCCCTACCGAATCGATTGCGATTGCCGCAAGCCGAAGCCGGGACTAATAACTCGTGCGGCACGCGATTTTGATATTGACTTGAACAACAGTTGGGTGGTGGGCGATCGATACAGCGACATCGAGCTCGCGCGCAACGCCGGTGTTAAGTCGGCGTTAGTGTTGAGCGGATACGGGCGTGGCGAGTGGGAACATCAAAGATCATCGTGGACGCAGCAACCGGATCTAGTTGCCGATGATCTGCTGGCGGCGGTGCATCTGATTGTCGGTGAAGCGGCCGGAGCGTAAGGCGACCGATCGCTTTTGAATGAGGAGCGGATTTTGACCATCGAGCGCACAGTGTTGCAGGAACGGCTGATCAGCATAGTTAAGCGTTTTCCGCAGCGCCGGATCGTGGTGGTTGGCGATTCAGTTGCCGATCAGTTTGTCTATGGCGCCATCAGCCGTGTGTCGCGCGAAGCACCCGTTTTCATCCTCCGCCACGAGCATACCGAAACAGTTCCCGGCGGCGCGGCAAACTGTGCTGCAAACCTCAGCGCGTTGGGAGCCAATGTGTCGCTAATCAGCGTCGCCGGAAAAGATGAAGCCGGACGCGCGCTTGTTGAAAGCTTGATTGCTGCAGGTGTCGACTGCAGCGGTGTGATGACCACCGATAACCTGCGCACGACCACGAAGGTCCGCATACTCGCCGGCCAGTTACACTCCACCCGTCAGCAGGTGATCAGGATCGACTATGAAGGTGAGCCTCTAAACGACCACGGGCTGCGCGAGCAACTGCGCCAGCGTGTTCTCGCCGCAGTTAGCACTGCTCACGCGGTAATTTTGTCCGATTACAACTACGGCGTTGCCGACGCCGAGATGGCGGCATTCGCAGGTCAGGCTGCGAAAGTTCGGAAGATACCGGTACTGGCAGATTCTCGTTTTAGTTTGACAAACTTTGCCGGCTTTACTTCAGCGACGCCGAACCAGGACGAAGTTGAGCAACTACTTGGCCGGCAGCTTTCGAGCGACAGCGACCTGGAACTAGCCGGTGAAGAATTGCGAGACCGGCTGGGATATCGCGCATTACTCATCACTCGCGGCAGCCATGGAATGACTTTGCTCGAAGACGGCGTGGCGCCGGTTCACATTGAAGCGGTCGGAGCACGCGAGCCCGTTGACGTGACCGGCGCGGGTGACACGGTCATGGCTGCATACACTCTGTCGCTGGCATCCGATTCCTCGTTCCCAGACGCAGCGCGAATCGCGAACTACGCCGGCGGGCTGGTGGTCATGAAACGTGGAACCGCGGCAATCACTAGCGAAGAGCTCATGTCCTCTGTGTTGCACTCCGACGATGGACGACTGCACCGTACGGACATTTAACCATGGAGAAAATACCTGTTCTCATTTGCATTGACATTGAGCCGAATAACCGTCTCGTGGATCCCGAGAAACGGCAAGATTGGACCGGCTTCGAGAAGACTTATGAGTTTTTCAAGGAGCTCAGGCCGCGATTACAAGACGCAACCCAGTCGCCCGTGCGCTTTTCATGGTTCCTGCGGATGGATCCCCAGATAGTCCACGTTTACGGATCCGCCGATTGGGTAATACAGCGCTATCGCAAAATCCTGGATCAGCTTGAACTGGACAGTGACGATTTTGGCTTGCATGCCCATCCGTGGAGGTGGGATGAGTCTTCAAATAATTGGGTCGCCGACTTCGGGGATCAACAATGGGTCAATCACTGCGTCGAACTGAGTTTCAGGACGTTCCAGGAGTCGTTTGGCCGAGCATGTCACTCCTTTAGTTTCGGCGATCACTGGATGAACGAGACAACATTGGATCTATTGGAAAGGCTCGGGGCACGTTTTGATATCAGCACCCAACCTGGATTGAAAAGGAACCATCTGGAGGATCCACACACCGGATCTTTTCCCGACTACACACATATGCCACGCTATCCCTACCGGCCATCAAAGACTGACTTCACCCGACCGGGAAAAGAAGAAAAGCGTGGACTTTGGCTAATCCCGTTAAGCACTGGAAGTACCGATTGGGCCTTTACACCACTGGATCCTTCGGCCGAGAAAGTGAGCCTGGTCTCCAAACTTCGTCGGCCTGTTTACGAGGGCTATCACGATACGACTGATTGCAAATGGATAGTAGGGTGGGTCTGGGACGAGAAACGGCCCGACACGCCCCTCGATGTAGAAATACTTGATGGCAATGTGGTCCTCGATACGATAACTGCCAATTCGTTTCGTGAGGATTTGCTCACTGCAGGCAAGGGTAACGGTAAACACGGATTTAGATATCTCATTCCCGACAGCTTGCGTGACGGCAAACAGCATTCGATTCGGATTAAGGTCGCCAACAGCAGCTTCAGCCTGTATTCGAGTCCGCAGGAGGTTAGCTGCGCCGGGCACGTGAGGCGCGATGACATCGACATGGCGATGTTCTTGAACCACGAGCCATTTCTTTTTTCCAAGGTCATGGATAAGTTGCTGACGGAATCGGACAATCCTTATCTGGCGTTTATCGCCAGGAGCGATATCGGGATTAAACCAGACGAGAAGCTCAACGTAACTCGAAACTTTGAATACATTCTGAACCACCCGCTGGCCGATAGGTTTGTTTTTGAGACGTCTTCCGGCCTTATTCAACGGATGAATCAAACAGGAGTTTCCCTGGTTTCCTCGACGTGAAGAAAGATGGCATCCTTTTTAGACCAGCCTGAGCCCTCGCCTTCCGTGACGCGGATACTCGACCGCGCCGAACTAATCGAAATGGTATCGAGAGCGAGGAAGTATGGAGCCGTCATCGTGCTGGCGAATGGATGCTTCGACGTTTTGCACGCCGGTCATGTGCGCTATCTCGAGGGCGCACGCGCTCTCGGTGACGTCCTCGTGGTTGGGATAAATGCGGACGCTCAAGTTGCAAAACTCAAGGGCGCCGGCCGTCCGATCCTGCCCGAACGTGAACGTGCGGAGATTGTGGCGTCACTTGAGGCAGTTAGTCTGGTGACGGTTTTCGAAGAACCGACTGTTACTGAGTTGCTGCTGGCTATCAAGCCGGATTTTCACGCGAAAGGCACCGATTACACCGAGGAGACTGTGCCTGAACGTGATGTGGTACGATCTTTCGGAGGCCGCGTAGCTATTGTCGGAGACCCGAAGGATCACTCAACCTCGGAAATACTAAGAAAAATGAGCAGGGAGATGTGAGCAGTGTGCAGAAAACCGAAGACAGTCCATGGAAAGTCCTGGCGCCATTGTTAACCAGTTAATTCGAGGCAATTGGTTAACTACTGCTGACTGCCCACTGCTAACCGCTCACGACTTATGCGTATTCTCGTAGTAAAACTCGGCAGCATCGGAGACATCGTGCACACCTTGCCGGCGGTGGCCGCGATTCGAGCCGCCATGCCCCAGTCGGAAATCTCCTGGGTGGTCGAGCGCCGTTCGGCCGAAATTTTAAGAGACAACCCGATTTTGGATCGCCTCATCGAAGTCGACACGAAGGCCCTGAGGCGCGGGTTGATGTCTGGGGAGACGCTGCGGGCACCGCGCCAGCAGTTACGTCGGCTTCGCGCCTCGGCCTTCGATTTAGCACTCGACTTTCAGGGTCTACTTAAATCCGCTTCCATTGCGCGCCTGTCCGGCGCGCGTCGTATTTTTGGCTTCTCGCGTGAGTCCCTTCGCGAGCCTGCCAGCCGGATTCTGCTGTCGAAGTCTGTTCGAATTCCCCCAAAAATCCACGTTATTCGTAAGAATTTGGCGCTAGTTAGCGGGGCACTGGGCATTACTGTGCCGGACAGTCCGGACGATTTGGCTTTCCCAATTGCCACCTCGCCTGCCCACGTGGCCGAGGCATTGGAAGCCGCGGCGACCGTCGGAGACAACTACGCGATACTTAATCCGGGCGGAGGCTGGCCGACCAAATTATGGAGCGCCGAACGGTTTGGCCGCCTGGCCGACGAACTGTGGTCGCACTACGGTTTGCGCTCGTTGATTACCTACGGGCCGGGCGAATCGGAATTGGCTGACACCGTTTTACGGGCGAATCAGTCAGGAATGGCGCGCGCAGTGAGCGTTTCGCTGAAGGGATTTTATGAACTGGCAAAGAGAGCGCGCGTCTATGTGGGCGGAGACACAGGACCCACGCACATAGCAACCGCTGCACGTGCACCAATAGTAGGACTCTTCGGGCCGACTGAGTGGTGGCGCAACGGCAGCCTTCGCCCTGACGATGTTTGCGTTGAACGGGTCGATATCGACTGCCGCACAGACTGTCACCGGCGCGCCTGTTCAAATTGGATTTGCATGGATATCGAGGTAGACCGAGTGTTACAAGCCGTCGGCAACAGATTGAACATTGCACAAGCACAAGTTGGACATGCATTCCTGCCTGTCATTGCGTAGGCTTCCTTTTCCCTCGGCCACACGACCGACGTAAACACTGAATTCACTATTCTGAATTGTGATCCGAAAATCCGAAGAACGCGACGCGGCAACGCGAGTCTGTAGCCTCGCCCGGGTCGATTTGTGAACTGGCAATGTCTGCTACACCTAAGGACTCAAACACGTTGCGGAGAGGTGGTACCTGGATACAGAGATGGCGTGTGCCACTGGGTTTCTTGTGTGGAGCAGTGTTTCTCCTACTCGCACGGCCACGCCCCAGCAGGCTGGTGCCGGGCGTTATCATCTCTATCATTGGACTTCTGGTTCGAGCTTGGGCCGCCGGACACATCCGAAAAAATGCGGCGCTTGCGACGTCGGGACCCTACGCCTACACGCGTAATCCTTTGTATGCCGGAAGCTTCCTCCTGGGCCTCGGTTTCACGGTCGGTTCCGGACGGTGGGAGCTGGCTATCCTTTTTGTGGCGCTCTTTCTTGGCATCTATTTACCCGTGATGCGCGTCGAATCCGCGACGCTGGCCAGGCTTTTTGGAGAGAGTTTCCAGCGCTACGCCCGTTCGGTGCCGCTCTTTTTCCCACGCTTCACGCCTTATCGAAGCGGTGAGGACAATACGGCTTTCGACAGCAGTCTTTATTTGAGGTACCGAGAATACCAGGCTGCACTAGGGCTTTTGGTCGCCTGGGGACTGTTGGTTTTGAAAGCCTATTACCTGAAATGAGAAATGTTTTCGTCACATTCGTCCTTCTTATCTGCGCCACGCTTGGCGCCGGCTTCGTCCCAGCTCAACAATCAGCGCCTCCCTCAAACGCAGCAACAACGGCCCATCCTTTCGAACCAGGCGAGGAACTTGTCTACGCCGCGGAATTTTCGCGGGCTCTGTTGAGGAATGTTGACGTTGCCGAGTTTCGCTTCAGTGCCCGCCGGCAGGAAGCGTTACCAGTCAAGACCGAAGATGCCGTCGACAGTCCGCCCTATTTGTTGAAGCTCACAGGCGAAGTTTTCAGCAAGGGCTTTTTCAGTAAACTCTTCAATTTACGTTTTCGCGAATCGATGGAGTCAATTGTAGAACCCGCCTCGTTCTCAGTTCAGAAGACAAAAAGAATTGATGAGCAGGGAAAACGAATGCGCGTCAGCGAAGCTGTGTACGCCAACGGCAAGGTGTCGTGGGTGGAACGCGATCCAAACAACCCTTCCAGCGCTCCGCGAATCGGCGCCGCGAACTTCACCGGTCAGGTCCAGGACGTGTTGTCAGCGATCTATTTCCTAAGGACTCAACCGCTGGTCGTGGGCAATACTCTTCAACTTACGATCAGCGATTCCGGACGTGTCTATAAAGTTCCGGTTCGAGTCCTTGAAAAGAGGAGAATGAAGACTGCGGTGGGCCGGGTTGACGCAATTCGCGTCGACCCTGAATTGTTTGGCCCCGGTGGCATGATGGATCGCAAGGGTCACATTTCGATTTGGTATACCGCCGACAACAGGCGCATCCCGGTGAAGGCTATTATCAAAACTGAATATGGAACTTTCGACGTTAAGCTGCGGAAATTAATTCGGAATCAACCTTCGCAAGAATACTTAAGCAAGATCCGCAATTAGGAACCCTGACTCTCGGAAGGACCCTTTTCAGTCGGTTGCCATTACCCACCAGGTTTTTCTCTAGTTCTCATTTCGTTATCCTGTAGTCCCAGATGAATTCCCTGCCACTGATTCTCGGGCATCGCGGAGCCTCCGCGGTGGCGCCGGAAAACACACTTGCTGCGTTTTCGCGTGCCATTCGCGATGGTGCGGATGGAATCGAATTTGACGTTCGGCTGTCGCGCGATCAGGTTCCAGTGGTTATCCACGACGCAACACTCAAGCGAACAGGGCTGATTGATAGACTCGTTGCCGAACTATCGTCCGAGGAGTTGCAGAATACTGATGTGGGCACTTGGTTCGATCAAGGCTACCGCCGCGAAGACCTGTCAAGTAGCACAGATTACTCCGTCGAGAAGATTCCCACTCTGGCCCAGGTCTTCGAGCTGTTCAGGTCAAACACTGGCGTGCTTTATCTGGAAATGAAGTGTGCCGCGAATGCGGCAGCGGCATTGGCGACCGAAGTTGTCACCGCAATCCGTCGCGCCGAAATGATAGAAAGAGTCGTGGTCGAATGTTTTGACCTCGCCGCGATTGTTCACGTCAAACGCATCGACGCCGCAATTCGGACTGCCGCGTTGTTTGAACCGAAACTCTTGCGACCCCGTTCTACCGTCCAACGCACTAAGATGATCGATCTCGCGCTCGAGAATGGAGCCAATGAGCTTGCGCTTCATCACACACTCGCGGGAGCTCGCGTGGTTGAGCAAGCCAGAGCGCGGGGTTTAGAAGTTGTGGTTTGGACAGTTGACAGTCTGAGATGGGTCGAACGCGCGCGGAACATGGGAATTAAAGCGTTAATCGCTAACGACCCCGCGCCGTTAGTGGATCACCGAAATGGCTCCAGATGACAGCGACGAGCCACATCTGTATCATGCGCAGACACTAATAATTCAGGAGATTAATAATGCCCGTTAGAAAAGACGCCGAGATCATTGAGCCAAAAGGCAGGCTGGGAGTGCTGCTGGTTGGTCTTGGCGCAGTTAGCACTACCTTCATCGCTGGGGTTGAAGCTGTCAAGAAAGGTATAGGAAAACCCGTCGGTAGTTTGACGCAGATGGGCTCAATCCGCCTTGGAAAGCGCACGGACAATCGCGTTCCACTGATCAAGGATTTCGTGCCGCTGGCAAAGTTGGAAGATCTTGTTTTTGGCGCATGGGATATTTTCGAAGACTCAGCTTACGACGCTGCGATGCACGCAGGCGTGCTCGAGAAAGACCTGCTGAAGCAAGTGAAAGCCCCGCTTCAAAAGATTAAGCCTATGAAGGCGGTTTTCGATCAGAACTATGTAAAACGACTGAGTGGAACGAACGTCAAGACCGGGGCTAATAAGTTTAAGCTGGCTCAGCAGCTGATAGAGGAGATCGCGGATTGGAAGCGCAAGAACCGCTGCTCGCGAGTGGTGATGATTTGGGCCGCATCCACTGAAATCTTTCTCAAGCAGCATCCCGTCCATAAGACACTTGAATCTTTTGAGAAGGCAATGCGCGAAAACCATAAATCGATCGCGCCTTCCATGATTTATGCTTACGCTGCACTCAAGTCGGGAATCCCCTTCGCAAACGGTGCTCCCAATCTGACGGTTGATATTCCCGCGCTCAGGATGCTGGCAGAGGAAAACGGCCTGGCCATTTGCGGAAAGGATTTCAAGACTGGTCAGACGTTGATGAAGACAATCCTGGCTCCCGGATTGAAAGCGAGGATGCTTGGACTTGCCGGTTGGTATTCGACCAACATCCTCGGCAATCGCGACGGCGAAGTGTTGGACGATCCGGAGTCGTTTAAAACCAAGGAGGAATCAAAACTTTCCGTCCTTGAATACATTCTTCAGCCTGACGTTTATCCCGAGCTCTACAGCAATTTTTCACATGTAGTTCGCATCAACTACTATCCGCCGCGCGGCGACAATAAAGAGGGTTGGGACAATATCGATATTTTTGGTTGGCTCGGGTATCCGATGCAGATCAAGATCGATTTTCTCTGTCGAGACTCAATTCTGGCGGCGCCGATTGTCCTGGATCTGGCGTTGTTTCTCGATTTAGCACAGCGCGCCGGGATGAAAGGCATTCAGGAGTGGCTCTCCTTCTATTTCAAGTCGCCGCAGACGGCGCCGGGGTTATATCCCGAGCACGACGTATTCATTCAGCTGATGAAATTGAAAAATACTCTGCGCTATCTACGTGGAGAAGACTTGATCACGCATCTTGGTCTTGAATACTACGACTAAGTTGCTGTCTGCTTCCGACTTAAATTACTCACGTTTTACTGGCCGACCTTTTGGTGGATTTCCGCGCTAAAAGGTGCAAATGCGCCGCTGCTATCCTCGATCAAATCCTTCGCAAAACATTTATTGGCAGCGCGCGTCTGACATGAATTGTCATCAGCAGGTTCAGATAGTTTCGCGCATCGTCCCACCTTGTTTGCCCATTCCCCAATATTTTGTGATGACATTTCCTCTCGTGTCGTATATATAGCATCGTCAATGTTGCGAGGTGGAAGCGAGGCGTTGTCCTGGAGGAAACGCGGATTGAAACCGTCGCATCAATCTCGCTAGCGGATCGTTCCTTGCATTA
The DNA here is from genome assembly GCA_030913905.1 of Acidobacteriota bacterium. Taxonomy (GTDB): domain Bacteria; phylum Acidobacteriota; class Blastocatellia; order Pyrinomonadales; family Pyrinomonadaceae; genus PSRF01. The sequence continues at coordinate 7,856 of JALZOO010000519.1, read as the reverse complement.
TTGAGGGCAGGCCAATTTCGGCCGACCTCAGGAAAAGTGCGGGTTATCTCGCGCACGCAGGGAGGACGAGCATGATTACGGAAATGGAGATCAAAAAACTGAAGGAAACTATGGGCACAGTCTTCCTGGATCCTGATCAGAAAAGCCCGCGCGCACAGGACTTCGAGGAGCGGCTTTCCGCTCGCATCGTCGGACAGGAGCGCGCAGTGCGCCGCATGAGCGGCCTTTATCAGATTTTCCTCGCCGGCATGAACCCGCCTAACCGGCCCATTGGCACGATGCTGTTTCTCGGACCCACCGGCTCGGGAAAAACTCGCGTCATCGAAGCCGCGGCGGAAGTCTTGTATGGCGACGCAAACGCAATCGTGAAGATCGACTGCGCGGAGTTTCAGCATTCGCATGAAATTGCCAAGTTGATTGGATCCCCTCCGGGTTACCTTGGTCATCGCGAAACTTCTCCGATGCTGACGCAAGAGAATCTGGATCGCATGCATACTGACGATCTGAAACTTTCGTTGATTCTTTTTGACGAAATCGAGAAAGCGTCGGACAGCTTGTGGCAGTTGCTGTTAGGTATACTCGACAAGGCGACTCTCACACTCGGCGATAACCGCCGCGTTGATTTCTCGCGCTGCATGGTTGTCCTGACTTCAAACCTCGGCGCCAGGGAAATGTCGGAGCTCATCTCGGGCGGCATTGGCTTCGCTCCGGGCAAAGGTGCGAAGAACCCGAATGACACCGAAGTCGATCAGAAGATCTATCGCACCGCAGTTGAAGCGGCCAGACGAAAGTTTTCACCTGAGTTCATGAATCGGATCGACAAAGTTGTGGTGTTCCGTTCGCTGAAAGAACACCACCTGCGTCAGATTCTCGATCTCGAACTGCAGGCCATCCAGGATCGGATCATGATGTCCAGCGGACCGAAGTTTGTGTTTCAATGTTCGGATAGCGCAAAGGATACGCTGCTGAAGGAAGGCCTGGACTTCAAGTATGGTGCTCGTCACCTGAAGCGGTCGGTTGAGCGTTTTCTCGTCTACCCGCTGTCAAATCTGGTTGCGACCGGACAGGTTGTTTTGGGCGATCTGGTCCACGTAGATTTGGACGAGTACACTCACAAGTTGATCTTTTCGAAGAGTTCCGGCGGCGCGTTGATTCACGACTTACCCGCACCGCCTGAAGAACCAGAGATGCTCCAATCACTCTCGGGTGGAGTTGGTTTACCAATCCCGCAAGCCTCAAAAGCGGCCAAGAAGAGCCAGAGTCGCGGAGAGAAAAGCGAAAGCTAACAATTGAATCAAACTGTAAAGCCCGAAAGCGCCGTTCACTTAAACGTGTTCGGCGCTTTCAACTTTCATGCGGGTATATTGCGCACCCTACAGGGAGTTTGATCGTCGTATCCTGCGACTCGCCTGATGAGCAGCGTGAGACAAATGCGGATCGCGTGAAATTATGGCTCCTTCAAGCGCCGGTAACGCGGCCGCATCGCCGATCTGGCCCAAAGCAATCGCGGCCTCTCGTCTTACGTCATCCTCGCTCTTCTCATCTTGCAGGATGGTGATCAATATGGGTAGTGCCTCACGACTTCCAATTTGGCCGAGAGAGCGAGCCGCCGATCGAAGTAGGAAAGGATCTTTTTCCTGCTTCGGTTTTTTGCCTTTAGCGACAGTTGCGAGCGCGGGAGACAACACAGCAGACAACGCAGGGACTGAGGTAACGTCAGAAATTAGGCCAAGAGCAACGGCGGCCGCGCCTCTCACCTCATCCTTTTTGTCTTTTACGAGCCGCTCGATAAGAAACGGTACTGCCGTCCGGCTGCGCGTTGCGCCTAAAGCGTAAGCCGCCTCACGGCGCACGAACTCGTCTTTATCGTTTAGCAGCGGGATCAAACTGGCGGCACTTTCTTCCGCGGGCAAACTAAGAATGGCTGCGGCGGAGGTAGCCCTGACAATCGGTGTCGGATCTCTTAACCCGGCAATTGCAGCACGTGAAGCTTGTGGATGGTGCATCGAGCCCAATTGCGTTATGGCATCACGCCGTTCCTCAACCTCGGCTGAACTCAGGCGCATCGTCTGCTTTTCGATTTCCATCTGTAGTGGAGTTCGAGAGGAACGATCCTGGACCACGTTCATCGTCGCACCATGCGTGGTTCGCACATTCGGCAAAACACTACAGCCGAGCACGGCAGCAACGCACAAGCATTGCCAGCACTGTTTTCTGTAAGCTTGCATGAATCGTTTTTGTCAGCCGTTAACTTAGTCCATCCGAGACGTCAGCGACTGCATTGAATCGACAATCAGCACGGCGATTGGCGGGTAAACCAGCAAATCGGGAATCAGTAAAGCTGTCGAAGAGAAAGTAAGCAAGCCTGTTTGAACTTCTTCTACGCGATGACGGAAAAGCATCGTTAAGTCGTTGAAGAAGTCTTGCGCGTGCCAGCCAACAAGCAGGCCAATGCCAACACTGGCCGCATATCCCACCAGCAGAAAGGTGTAGGCTGAGAAACGCGTGAATGGTTGCTCCGGTTTCTCATCCTCCCGCATGATCGAATCTTGAATCGACTTCGGACGGTAAGTGTAATGCTGAAAATATTCACGAAGGCGCGTCGCCAGATGCCAGACACTTATTACAAAGAGGGTCAGTATGATGGCGCGACCCGCGTAACTTTGCGTGTCCCAGAACTGCGGACGAATCATCGCCACGAAAAATGTAGACAGAAACAGGGACACGGTCGTAAACACAGCGCGTTGCCGCTCGCGATTTTCCTGGCGGTCCCGCTCAAGAACTTCATCAACCACGCGGTCCCATCTAGCCTGGACCGTCAGATTGCGCGCACGCTGCGCATGCGGATTATTCGAATGGAGAATGGAATATCCGCTATTGGCTCGCGATGCTAGTTTTTCGTCGTAGTAGGCCCGCTCCTGCGGGTCCATTAGCACCTGGTAAGCTTTGGAAAGGACGGCAAATTCTCGCGCAGCACTTTCCGAACCCCCATTGACGTCCGGATGACGGACCCGCGCAAGTTTGCGGTACGCCGACTTCACTTCCAGCTTGGAAGCGTTTCGTTTGATGCCCAGAATTTTGTAGTAATCAGTCACCGCTCGGTAGAACTCCAAATGACGTTGACCGGACTGCAGCGACAAAGCCGCGTCAATTCTGCAAAATTATAGCACTTCTGCTCTATTTCTTAAGCAGTCGGATTAGGTTGGAAAGGTTGGGATGATTGTTGAGTTGAGGGGCCAGAGGAGCCGGCTTCAGAAACCTCGAGCGGCCGTCGAGGGGGGGCGAGGACAATTGTTTTTTGTGAGTGTGTCCTTCTCCTCTGGCTGTTACCAGATTCCTTTCAAGCGGAATGCCACGCACCCTTATCGGGAAAACCTCAACAAAACTCTAACTGTGGTGCGTCCCTGAGGAACAAGTGTTTACCAACGAAGACAGCTTACGTCTACTATTGGATACAGTAGACGATTAGACAGCCAACTTTTTCGCCGCACGGGCCACAATTCTGATCAACGTGCGCACTGCAATTCCCGTTGGTCCTTTCGATCTGTGAGGTTTGGCATCGTCGCTCCATGCCGTGCCTGCAATGTCGAGATGCGCCCAGGAAACTCCATCGGCAAACTCCTTGAGAAACGCCGCGGCTGTGATGGTTCCTGCTTTCCGCCCTCCGACATTCTTTATGTCGGCAATATCAGACTTAATCTGCTTCGAATATTCTTTGTCGAGTGGTAGCTGCCAAAACTTTTCGCCAGCTTCCTTCCCCGCCACGATAATTTCATCGATCAGGGCCTGGTCTGTGCCCAGGACGGCGGCATTTACATCACCGAGTGCTATGGACACTGCTCCCGTGAGTGTTGCCATGTCGACAATCGTGGTGGCGCCAAGCTTCTTGGCGTATGCGATGGCGTCGGCGAGAATCAAACGTCCTTCCGCGTCAGTGTTGATAACCTCGATGGTCTTGCCCGTCATAGCACGTACCACATCTCCAGGCTTCGTGGCCTTGCCCGAGGGGAGATTCTCGGCGCAGGGAATCACACCGAGCACAGGAATCGCAGGCTTCAACTGACCGATGGCACGCATAGCGCCCATAACGGTGGCGCCGCCGGTCATGTCATATTTCATCAGCTCCATATTCTCGCCAGGCTTTAATGAGATACCGCCGGAGTCGAACGTTATTCCCTTACCGACAAAAGCCAACAGCCCGTTTTTGTCCGCGGGTGAATTTGTTGGGGTGTATTTGAGTATGATCAACTTCGCCGGTTCATCCGATCCACGAGACACACTCAGCAGGGAACCCATTCCTTCCTGCTCCATCTGCGCCTCGTCCAGCACCTCCACGCTTAGACCAAATTCATTCGCTATCTCCTGCGCGCGTTCGGCCATATTTGTCGGCGTCATATAAGCCCCGGGCTCGTTTGCCAGGTCGCGCGTGAAGTTGACTGACTCTCCGATGATTTTGCCGCGTTCCGTTCCCTGTTTGAGTGCCGACTTGTCTGCGCCATCCATTACTACTACAAGACGTTCGATTATTCTTTCTTCTTTATCGGCAGTTCGGTATTTATCAGGGTCATAGACGGCCATCGCCGCACCCTCAACGACACATGACCCAATCTCTTCGGGATTACCTTCGAGTCGCGGCACGATGGCTATAGATTTCGCGTTCTTCGCGCGCAACGCGCGCACAGCCGTGCCAGCCATCTGCGACGCCTCGGTAGTTGTGTATTCGCTTTGCTCACCGACACCGACAAGCAGAACTCGACGAGGCTTCATTCCCGCATTTCCCACCAGGTGAAGGTAAACCGTTTCACTCTCTTTGCCCGTTAACTCTTCCGATTCAATAACCGACTTGATCATCCCGCCTGTCACAGAATCGAGGTGTTTTAGGAAACCGTCATCGGCCTTTTCGTCCTTGAAAACGGCAATCGCCAAAGCCTGGACGTCAAGGTCTTGATACGGTCCGGTTGTGCTTTCAATTTGCATATGTACTAATTATTCCTCTTCATATGAACTTCATCTATTTCGCTGCTTGAGTTGCGCCCGCGTTTCTCGCTCGACGGTGCGGCGGAGTTCAGTTTCCCGCTTGTCATACATTTTCTTTCCGCGCGCTATTGCCACCTCTAATTTGATGTGGCGATTTTTTAAGTAAATACGCGTGGCAACCAGTGTCATCCCCTGCTTCACAGTTGCCTGGTCCAAACGCTCGATTTCGCGCTTGTGTAAGAGCAGCTTCCGCGTGCGCACCGGGTCATGGTTTTCGCGGTTGCCATGAGCATAAGGCGAAATGTGGGCATTAAACAACCATGCCTCTCCATCTCGAATTGCGACGTACCCTTCCTTTAATTGAACACGCCCGCCAAGCACACTCTTCACTTCCGTGCCCGTCAGGGCGATGCCCGCCTCGAAACGGTCAAGAATATGGTATTCGTGAAAGGCTGCTCGGTTTGAGGCGAGCAGTTTCTCTTCTTTGGTAGCTGCCATTTACGAGTCCGACAAGCCGTGACTTGTTATCAACATGAAACAGGGAATCATCGATCGGCCTCTACGCGCAATGGCCGAGACATCAGTTCCCCCACGGCTTCTCTTACCGACTTCTTTTCATAGAGCACAGCGTGCACTTCGTTGGTAATGGGCATCTCGACGGCAACGCGATCCGCGAGCCGTTTCACCGCGAGAGTAGTTTTGACGCCTTCCGCAACTTCGTTCATGCCTGCGGTGATTTCTTCCAGCGTTCGACCTCGGCCGAGCTCGTGGCCCACAAAACGGTTGCGCGAAAGATTTCCGGTGCATGTCAAAACCAGATCACCAAGGCCGGCGAGACCCATGGCTGTTTCAACCTTCCCGCCTTCGCGCAACGCCAGCCGCGTCATCTCCGCTAACCCGCGCGTGATCAATGCAGCGATACTGTTTGAACCGTAGCCGAGCCCGGCAACCATTCCTGCAGCAATCGCCATTACGTTTTTGACAGACCCGCAGAGCTCAGTACCAATCACGTCCTCGTTTATGTAGATGCGCAGGTTCTCAAAACTTAACTGTGACTGAACCAGAGTGCTCGACTCCATGCGCTCGCTGGCTGCCACTACTGCTGTTGGATGCTTCTCAACGACCTCTTTCGCGAAGGATGGTCCTGATAGGCAGACAAAGCGTGAGCGAAGCTCTTCACCAAACACCTCTTCTCCAATTTGAGAGATTCGCTTGCCGGAGTCAATTTCAATACCTTTTGTGGCGCTGACGATCGTCGTGGTTAAGTTCAGGACTGGAGCAATCAACGCCAGCAGTTCGCGCGTAGCGTGCGAAGGCGCCGCCAGTACCATCAACTCTGAAGCGTCAACTGCCTCAGCAATATTGCTGGACGCTCTAACAGTATTAGGAATCTCAGCGTGAGTTAGGTAAATCCGATTCCTGTGTTCATGGTTAATTGATTCCACGACCGCCGAATTGCGCGACCAGATGCGCACATCGTGACCCGCCCGCGAGGCGTGAATCGCCAACGCCGTTCCCCAGGAACCGGCTCCTATGACAGCAATATGCATCGTGTCTTGACTGAGGATTTAAACTGCAAAGCAAGCTAAGGGATTCCGCAAGGTAACGCAACTCTTCAATTCTATTTGAACCTACTTTCGTTACCCTGCACCAACCTCCCGATGTTTGCCCGATGCGCAAACACAATCAACGCCGCGCCGACCAGAGCGGTGACAATCATGGGTGTCAATGGAACGACAGGTCGGAGCAGCATGTGCTGCAGCCACACGAACAACGGAATGGATGCCGCGGCTATAATCGAACCTAACGAAACATATCTAGTCCGCCAAACAAGCAATAGGAAGATCACACCGGCACCCACCACCGCTAACGGAGCGAGCACCAGAAACACTCCAACGCCTGTGGCCACACCTTTGCCGCCGCGAAATCCAAGCCACACCGGAAACATGTGCCCCACGATTACCGCAATCGCCGCAGCCGCGATCCACCAGTATGAATCAGCCGCGCTGGAGTGTAGGGACGGGCCCATTTGGTCGCCCAAAATCGGAACCCCGATCATCCAGCTCGCAATCAGAACCGCTGCCGCACCCTTCAACGCATCAAGCACCAGTGTCAGTACGCCTGCGCCTTTTCCAGCGCGCCGTGAAACATTCGTTGCCCCAGTGCCGCCCGATCCAGTCTGCCTGACGTCGGCGCCATGTTTGGCGCGCACAATCAAGTAACCAAACGGAACCGATCCAAGCAGGTAAGCAATCCCGATGACAGCCGCAGGTCGCAATCTAACCTGTCTCCGTTGAACCCAGAATAAGAAAAAACGTGACTATAACAACGGCCCTTTAGAGCTACAAGGCTGATCAAGATATGGTTACCTAAGCCGGGCTTGATCTTCACGCATCGCTCTTGTTTTCGCGAAAGCTGCGTTCTAAACTTCCCTCATGAGCACGAACATACTAGATACGGCCAAAAGCCTGCCTCTGTCTGAAAGAATAGAACTGGTAGAAGCACTTTGGGAGAGCATCATCCAGGACGGTTACGAGCCAGAGCTGACGACGGCACAGGTTGAGGAACTGGATAGGCGACTCGCTGCACATGAGAAGAATCCTGACGACGTTGTCTCATGGGAGGCTGTAAAGGCTGATCTCGAATCCAAGTATGGGAAGACTTGATGCCCACTCCCCTCGTCTTTCGTCGCATTGCCCAGCTCGAACTCGATGAATCAGTGGCTTGGTACGAAAACAAACGAGTCGGACTTGGCAGTGAGTTTAGGATTGAAATTGAAAAGTATCTTGAAAGAATAGCTATCCAGCCGAAACGGTTCCGAAAGATTCGTGGAGACGTTAGGAGGGTAGTCCTGCAACGTTTTCCTTACTCTATTTATT
>JALZOO010000299.1 GCA_030913905.1 Acidobacteriota bacterium | reverse complement strand
TGAAGAAGAAGATGGAAATGAAGAAGATGTAAGATCCAGCCTTCGCCAGTTCTGCTGTTGAAATAGGAGATTAATGTCATGAACGAATCGAGCAAGACTCCCCTAATCATCGCGTTTGTCGTTGTCGTCGTGCTTTTTCTGATCCTCGGCGGTGGGGCAATGACCGGTTCAATGATGGGCGGCGGGATGATGGGACAAGGAGGGATAGGCGGGTACAGGATGGGACAAGGATGGCTAAACAGCGGGTTCAGTTGGATGTGGATTCCTACCTTACTTACCCTCGGTCTCGGCGTCCTGCTTGGTTGGCTGATCTTCGGAAAGAAGTGACCGACCTAAAGGATGAATTGCCGAATTTGAAGAGGTGGGTATCATCATGCGATTCAGGTTGCTAAGAATTGGTTGAAATAGCGAGTGCCCGAGACGCCGGGTAAAAAGGAACAGGTAATGGTGCGAGGGCGGCTAGCCGGCGCGACCGCTAACCAATGAACCATCATCTGCAAATGGAAAGCATGAGCAACAAACGCCTGGTCATCGTGGGCGGCGTCGCAGGCGGGGCCAGCGCAGCAGCCCGCGCGCGACGCTTGTGCGAAGACTGCGAGATCATCATCTTCGAGCGCGGCCCGCACGTGTCGTTTGCCAACTGCGGCCTGCCGTATTTTGTCGGTGGTGAAATTGCCGAGCAAGACAGCCTGCTGGTGCAAACGCCCGAAAGCCTGAAGGCGCGCTTCAACCTGGATGTGCGCATCAAAACCGAGGTCATCCGCATCGATCGTTCGGCGCGCCGCATCCAGGTGCGCGAGCGGGAAACCGGCCGCGAATACGAAGAAGCCTACGATGCGTTGATACTTTCCACCGGCGCATCGCCACTAAAACCACCCATCCCCGGCATCGAGCGCCAAAACCACTTCGTGGTGCGAAACATCCGTGACGTTGAAAAAATCATGGCGTGGTCAAACGATTGCGAGCGTTGTCGCGCCGTCGTAGTCGGCGGCGGTTACGTCGGACTCGAAATGGCCGAGCAACTGCGGCGCCGCGGGTTCGAAGTGACGGTGGTGGAAGCGTTGCCTCAGGTGATGGCGCCGCTCGACGCGGAAATGGCTGCCTGGCTGCACGCAGAGTTGCGTGCCAATGGCGTCGCCCTCCATCTGAACGATGCCGTTGCATCGTTTGAACCGCCCTCAGAGCACGAGCCCGCCCGCGCTTCCATCGTGGTGCTGAAAAGCGGTCAACGATTGCCCGCCGACTCTGTCGTGCTGGGGTTGGGTGTAAAACCTGAAGTGGGTCTGGCAAAGGATGCAGGTTTGGAAATCGGTAAACTGGGGGGCATCCGGGTCAACCAACACCTCCGGACCAGCGACCCGCACATCTGGGCAGTGGGCGATGCCATTGAGGTGCGGGATGGAGTCACGAACCAGTGGGCGCTGATTCCGCTGGCTGGCCCGGCGAATCGCCAGGGCCGCATTGCCGCCGACAATATCCTCGGCCGTCCGTCCCGATACGAACACACCTGGGGCACCGCCATCCTGCGGTTGTTCAATCTCACCGCCGGTTGCACGGGTGCAAATGAGAAATCCCTTCGTCGCGCAGATATTCCATTTCAGGCAATTCATCTTCACCCCGGCTCTCACGCGGGCTACTACCCCGGTGCCGAACCCATCGCACTGAAAATTCTGTTCGCGCCCGACACCGGCAAACTGCTCGGCGCCCAAGCCATCGGCCGTGAAGGAGTGGACAAACGCATTGACGTGCTGGCCACCGCGCTCAAGGCGGGCATGACCGTTTTTGACCTGGTCGAACTGGAACTGGCCTACGCACCGCCATACGGATCGGCGAAAGACCCGGTCAACCTTGCCGGCATGGCCGCGCAAAACGTGCTTGCAGGTGACGTGGCGATTGCGCAGTGGAACGAAGTTGCTACGCTCGACGCGAGCACGACGCTGCTGCTGGATGTCCGCCGTCCCGACGAACGCGCGCAGGGATTCATTCCCGGTTCGACCCACATTCCCCTGGATGAGTTGCGCGAGCGCCTGAGTGAGTTACCGCGCGAGCGCGAGATCATCGCTTATTGCCAGAGCGGCCAGCGTTCCTACAACGCAGCGCGCATCCTGAGCCAACACGGGTTCCGCGTGCGCAACCTGACAGGGGCGTATCGCACCTGGAAAACCGCCCAACCACACGGAGAGCAAGCTGATATGGATCAGACCGCCAGGATTATCGTCACCCATAACGAAAAGGACCTTTAGGAGATAGATTCATGGATCGCCGCGACTTCCTCTTTCTCTTAAGCCTGTCCACCCTCTCTGGAGTCACCGGATGCGAACGGTGGTCCGCCAACTCGCGTCCGGCCGAGTTGTCGCCGCAGACCACACCAAGCGCTGGGTTCGTCGCCGACGTCGAACTGGTCTTGACCGCGGCGCCCGACGAAGTGCTGGTGCTTCCCGGCGGGCAAACGCGCGTGTGGCGCTTCACGGGCCGACTGATCAAAGGCCCGGCCGACACGCTCCAGACAATTCCCGGCTCCTATCTTGGGCCGGTCATTCGCCTCCGCCGCGGCCAGCAGGTCCGCGTCCGTATCGTCAACCAGCTCCCCGAAAGCTCGGTCGTCCACTGGCACGGCCTGGACGTGCCCGAAAGAGCCGACGGTCATCCACGCCTGGCCATCGACCAGGGTCGTGAATATATGGTCGAGTTCGAGGTCACCAATCGCGCGGGGACGTACTGGTACCACCCGCACCCGCACATGCGCACGGGCGCGCAGGTGTACCAGGGCCTGGCTGGTCTCCTCATCGTGCGAGATGCCGAAGAAGACGCGCTGGCGCTGCCCTCGGGCGGAGCCGAACTCCTCTGTGTCCTGCAGGATCGCCGGTTCGACGCACGCAACCAACTGGTCTTTCACGGCGGCAACATGATGGAGATGATGAACGGCTTTCTCGGCGACCGCGTGTTGGTGAACGGCCAGCCGCAGCCGACTACAGAGGTGGATGCCGCATGGCATCGAGTCCGCTTGTTGAACGCGTCGAACGCGCGTGTCTATAAGCTGGCATGGACCAATGATCTACAGATGACCGTGATTGGAGGAGACGGTGGCCTCCTGGAACACCCGCTGAAGCAGCAAGTACTCACGCTGGCACCTGGCCAACGCGCGGACCTGTTGCTGGATCTTACGGCCCTTGCGGCCGGCACGGAGGTGCACCTCGACAGCCAGGCATTTGCCGAAGCTGACGCCGGCGTGGTCGGAATGGGTGGTATGAGGGGCGGAGGAATGGGCGACCGCTCGAGCCTGCCGAATGGAGCGCCGCTCCGCGTGATGACACTTCGCACACGCGCTCGGAAAGGTCCGGCCTTCCGCGTGCCCGAACGCCTGTCCTCGTTCGACGAGACGTGGTCACCGCGCGCCGACGCAACAATCCGGAGCGTCCCGCTGTCGTTTCAGCGGATGATGTGGTTCCTCGACGGCCGCACTTTTGCGATGGACGACGTCGCGCCGGAGGAGTCGGTTGCGGCCGGCTCGACCCAACTCTGGGAGTTTGTGAATCTGACGAACCCGATGGGAATGCAGGCCGCCCATCCCATTCACATGCACGGCCGCCAGTTTCGTGTGGTTGCTCGGAACGGCGGAAGCGCCACCAACGCGCTCCGTGCAGGAATCGTTGATGCAGGGTGGAGGGACACGGTGTTGGTACTGCCCGGAGAGACCGTTCGCGTGCAAGTGACATTCACTCGTCATCCCGGGCTCTACCTCTACCACTGCCATATCCTCGAGCACGAAGACATGGGGATGATGCGGAACTTCCAGGTGACCTAGCCGAACATGGCGTAACTTTTTTCGGCAACAGCTATGGAAAGAAAACAAAATGCCCGTATTCCATCGTGAGCGGCACCGTACGCAGCATATTGGCTGGCTCCGCGCAGCCGTTCTGGGCGCAAACGACGGGATAGTCTCGACCGCAAGTCTGGTTGTGGGTGTGGCCGCGTCGAAAGCAACACATACCGCGGTGTTGGTGGCAGGTGTCGCAGGCCTGGTTGCAGGGGCCATGTCCATGGCCGCGGGTGAGTATGTTTCGGTCAGCTCTCAGTCAGATACCGCCTAACCTCGAAGTTTCCAGCTACGACACGCGGATCTCGCAACCCTGTGGCGATAAAGTCTTCCGCGTTCGGTGGCACAATCGTGTCCGCGTGCAAAAACCATAACACGGCGCCGTGCGCCACGGTCGCGCCTCGATGCATCTGCTCACCGCGTCCAGGTTCACTTGTTGGAACTCGCGCGCCATGAGGGGTTATGTACTGTAATAACATGAGGGGAAGATGAGGGTGTTACGTATCCATACCAAGGCGGGCGTAGCTTGCTTTGACGGCTGAACGTCGGTAAATACTGCTTGGTAACGCTTAGTAGAATCATGTGAACACCCGAGCACGGGCTTCAAATCCGTTGTTCGGCAA
>JALZOO010000292.1 GCA_030913905.1 Acidobacteriota bacterium | reverse complement strand
TTCCTGGAGTGATGGGCTGGAGCTATGCCTACGCCACGCCGCTGATACAGGAGAACACGCAGCGGGTGGCCTTCGCCAACAATCTCTATGATCACACACTTGATCGCAGTTACGACTATGACGCAGTTGGAAGGATGTGGGCCTCGCATTCAGGAGCAGAGGCGCGGGCGCATGCTTACACGAGCCAGTGGGGAACAATGGACGGCCCCTATGCGGAAAACTATACCTTCGATCAGTTTGGGAATATGACGGCGAGAAACGGTTGGGGAGTAACGAACGCACAATATAACCATGCGCCGCAGTTCGTGAACAACAAGATGACCGTCAATCCGGTGACGGGCGCAGTCGTGCAGTATGACGCGGCAGGGAATCTTACTAATGATGGAAGCCAGAGTTACGTTTACGACGCTACGGGGCAACAGAGTTACGCTTCAGGTACTGGAAGTGGGGCGCCCACCTTCACGAATGATCCCCTGGTCGCAGGAGCGACAGAGGTCAAGGCCCTGCACATCACCGAGTTGCGCACTGCCATCAACCAGGTTCGAGCAGGTGTGGGACTGGCGGCGTATTCCTGGCAGTATTCGGTTACGACCAACGACTGGATTACCGCGAATCCCATTCTGGAGATGCGCACGGCATTGGACCAGGCGCTGGGCGCACCGTCGCCGGCCTATAGTGCGGGTCTCGCGCAAGGCCAGCCGATACTGGCGATTCATCTTCAGGAGCTGCGCGAGCGAGTCAAGGTTGCGCTTAGCTCCGCAGCGCTCTCCCAGTACTACGACGGCGACCGGCTGCGGGCGAAGAAGAGCGAGTACGGCGTCGCCACCTACTATCTCAGAAGCAGTGTGCTGGGCGGGCAAGTGGTGGCCGAGCTTGGGGCAAGCGGCAATTGGACGAGAGGTTTCGTCTATTTGGGTGGACAGATGCTGGCGATTCAAGGCGGCAGTGGTGGACAGGTGAGTTGGGTGCATCAGGACCCGGTGACGAAGAGTCAGCGGATCACCAACGGCAGTGGCGCAGTCACGAGCACGATTGATCTCGACCCATGGGGCGGCGAGACTAACAGAGGTTCCAACTCTGCATTCCAACCACACAAGTACACGAAGTACGAGCGCGATGCCAACGGTGGCGATGAAGCGATGATGCGCCGCTATCAATCCAACTGGACCCGCTTCTCCCAACCCGACCCTTACGACGGTAGTTACAACCTCACCGATCCACAAAGTCTGAATCGTTATGTATATGTGCAGAATGATCCTGTGAATTTCGTCGATCCGAGTGGACTATACGAAGCTTGCGCTCATGAAGCGATGACAAGGTTTCTGGCAAACCTCTCAGGACAATTTACCCCGATTCAGGCGGACAGACTCGGCTCGTTTGCCGGCGATAAAAGCGGAGCGGCTGATTCATTTTTGTACAAAGCTACCAGCCCACACAACATTGTCCGTGGCGCTATCGGCAGCGGACCCTCCGCCGATATTCATTTCGCAAGCGAAGCTAGACTGGCAAGCGAGATTGCAAATTTCCCCGGTTATATAGCATCAGAAAATTTTCAAAGCGCCGCCTTCGTGTTGCATTCAATTCAAGACGTCCATGGAGCACACCAGGGTTACGGCTTGCCGTATGGGCACGCCAGAGATGGTAGTACACCTGATCGCATCATCGGGGATTCCAAATTTATTCGCGCCGCCAATGAGACATTTCAAGTGCTGTCGGGAAACTCTAGTGTGTTACTCTCGGGCCGTGACATAAACAATCTGATCGATGCGATTATCTCCTTCTGCCGTTCGAAGGGGGGCAACCCACCGCTTCAAATCACTCGTCCCCTTCTTCCTCAAGGGGGCGCCGGTGGCACTGAAGGTCGCGTTATTCCCGGCTTGCACGGAGGCGATCCTTTTGATTCCTTCCGATGGCTGGATCTGTACTATGACATGATGAAAAGAAATGCCTTCAACCCGGAAGACTACTATGCCTAGTTTTGGGAATTTGTTGGACACCACGGAAAAAATAGTCTTTAAGGCCACGGTTGGTGTTCGCTTCGTTCCCATTCATCACCTGGCAACTGTTAGCAGTTCCGCATTCTTTCGCTGTCAGTACGGTCCGATCGGAGAACTCGATGTACAACATGTCTCAAAAGGGAGGGCGCCCTTGTGAAATCGATCCTTCTTTTATTGTGCCTATTGAGTTTTGCATTTGTCGATTCGTGTGCTGCGTATAGCCACAAATCGGAAGCCGAAATAGCGCGCATGTCCCCTGCAGGACGCGTTGACGAGTGGGTCAACGAGAAGGTTCATCATCGATACGACCTATCAGACAAACACGCCGCTACGATAAGGACCTACCTCTTACGCGACGGATTGAAGAGTTTGCCGCGGGCGATAGAAATCATGAATGAATATGACCCGACGCGATTCCCTGAAGGCCAGGGCAGGAGAGGAGAACGCTTCGATGCGGCTGCTATGTTAGTCAGCCACATAGATGAACTTGCAGTGCGGGTTCGCGGATCAGATGAAGGACGCAAGGCGATGGACGCACTGGAACGCGCCATAAACAGAATGCGTGCGGCAGGCTACGGGCGGGAAGATCAGCAAGAATGGGCGCAGCACGGACGGATCGAGGTCGCGTTAAGTTACCTTCAGGCAGCGAGAGGGATAAACGACACTGACTACGCAATTAAGCACACTCTGCGATACGAACATCGAATTCAGATTTCAGACACTGAGCTGTTGGAGTTAAGTAATTTTTTGGTCGCCAGGTATCCGGAGTATCCGAGTTGGAGCGAAAGGGACTTTATCAGGATCGAAGAGGCCGGCAAACCCATGCCAGGGTT
>JALZOO010000278.1 GCA_030913905.1 Acidobacteriota bacterium | reverse complement strand
CACCCTTCGTGACGTCGGTGAAAAGAGCTCCTGTCGGCGAGGCTTGCGCGCTCTCGACGAACAACATCGTCAAAGGATCCGTCACATCTGAATAAGACCCTTGTCGCGGTAAGTATTGCGGCACGCGCGCGCTGAGCACCATGGCACTGGCCAAATCAGCCCGCGTTACGGCGTAGTCGACTTTGAACTCATTACCGATCGGCCACATCGAAAACGAACGGAGACTCTGAAAGATGTCTTCCCGCAGAGCCGGACTCAACGAACCGACATCCGTCAATGCCGCATAATTCGCGCGGCCTATCTGAAGTAAACCGTAGAACTGTTGCGGGGATGAAAACCCTCCAAGAGTGTTGCGGACACTTGCGCGCCAACCGCCCGCTGCGGGATTGATCACTGTCACGCCTTCGCGTTTCCCAGTTAATCCCGACAAATTGAATGTGTTGGATTGAGCGTAAAGAGTACCTAGCGGGTCATAAACCGAAAGTCCCAAATCATTATTGCTCCACAGAGGTCCCCAGGAAATCTGCACCGAAGCCGCCAGAGTTCCTTCAGGGATGTTCACCCTGATATCGACTGTTTTGCCCGGTTGAGCAATTCCCGAAAACTGGCTGGGCGCGTCGTTGGCAAAGTTTGCGTTGGAGAGCAGGTAATCGAAACCTTCAAGGACGTAAACGAGCGTCAAGTCGCCCGCGCTCAGGCCCACCAGCCGAGCATTTGGTGCAACACCACTAAACTTTCCGCCAGAAAGGCTACCGTTGCCGGCGATAACGCCGCCAACGAAAGTCCCGTGTCCATAAGCTTGATCGGTATTTGGCAGGCTTTCTGAACTCACCGGGTAGCTAAAACCAACAGGTGCGCTCTGCGTGCCGGCGAGCTTTATGTTTTTCGTAACGCGTCCGGAAAGATCGCCATGCGTTGAGTCGATACCGGTGTCCAGCAATGCGACGGTGACGTTTCTGCCGCTAACGGGCAGGCCCCGGTTTGTGCTGGTGATGTCGGTATCTTTCCAGGCGCGGTTAACGCCCGTGACTGCTCTTACTTCGGGTTCGCTGGTCAACGTTAGCGTGCGAGCATGGAAGGAGGGTAGGAAGCTAGGGCTTTTTTCGTGCTTTTACGTCGCTGGAAACAATGGTGATTCCCAAACCTATCCCGGCAATGGCAGCCGTTACGAAGAAGATCATTGGCAATCCGGGATAACCGAGGATGCGAAAGGAGGTCTCGACCCGCATTAGCATGGCAGCCCCCACAATTAAGGCGGCGAGGATCAGACCCAGGGTGATTCTATTGGCGACCTTCTGAAATCCCTCGACGATCATTTTTTCGTCGATGGCGTCGACGTTCACCCGTAATTCGTTGTTGCCGACGGTATCCAGAATCTTGTTGATTCTCGACGGCAACTTCTCTGCAAATTCTTTGACTTCAACGACTCCACTGATCAAGTTTGCCGGAGTCATGCTCTTCATCAAGTTGCGTTGAAGAATCTCGGTGGCGCGTTGGCGAATGACGGTGGCGGGCTCAAAATTCGGATCGAGTGTGTAGACGACGCGATCAAGATTCAGTAACGCTTTGGCAACCAGCGTGAACTCCGAGGGAAGACGAAACCAACAGTCTGCCGAGATCTTCGTTATTTCGAGGGCGACGTGGCCCGCATCGAGTCGGCTCATGCTCGCATCAGCATGTTCGGCGACAAGTTCGGCAACCCTGTGCGTGTACTCAGATTTTTGGAATCCCGGCTTTGGCTCTCCCAATCGAATAGAAACTTCGGCTGCTTCCTCGCCGCGTCCCTCGCTGATGGCTACCAGGAGCCGGAGCAGATTATCCTGAAAACTCGGCAACAATCGGGTGACCATGCCTAAATCGATCAGGGCGATGTGTTCGTCGTCAGTAAGGAAAACATTTCCCGGATGGGGATCAGCGTGCACGAACCCATCGAGCAATATCTGTTTCAGGTAAGCCCGAAAGAGTTCACGGGCCAGGCCCGGACCATCGATCTCCATCAACCGCAATGCGCTGAGCTCTGTAATTTTCTTTCCGGGGAGGTATTCCATTGTCAGGACGCGCGAAGTGGTGAAGTCGTCCACAGGCTCTGGAATATCTATTCGATCAAACTCCTTGAGGTTTTCGGCAAAAGTAACGAGGTTGTTTAGCTCGAGTTTGAAGTCCAGCTCGCGCAACAAGCTTCGTCGCAAACCGAGCAACATGTTGTGAAACTCGTAGCGCTTACCCATCTCCGTGTGCGCGTCCAGGAACTGAGACATTTCTTCCAAAGACTCGAGATCCTCAAAGATCTGCTCACGAATGTTGGGACGCTGCACTTTGACGACGACCTCGCGGCCGTCGCGCATCGTGGCACGGTGGACCTGAGCAAGGGATGCAGCCGCCAGAGGATTGGGATCGAAGTACTCAAACGCCTTGGACAGACGCACCCCTAGTTCACTCGACACGATCCGATCCACTTCCTCGAAGGGAAACGGCTCAATGTGATCCTGCAAACGCGACAGTGCTTCAAGGTAAGGCGTTGGTAAGAGGTCCGCGCGGGTGGAAAGCAGTTGGCCCAGCTTGATGAACGTCGGCCCCAGCTTCTCCAGATCAGTAGCTAACTCTTGCGCCTCGGGAGCGCTTTCCGCCAGGGCTATTTCATCCAATTCAATGCTGTCTTCCAGCCCCGCCTGCTTGACCAGGTCAGAACGCCCATACTTCACCATGAGCATTGCTACGTCTTTGTAGCGTTTGAGGCGTTCGGGTTTTAGCGAGACCATCGGTCTTAGCTTCCTTTGTACGGGCGTTTGCTGCTGATTGTACTAGAACTTGCTCCCATAGGCGCTAACGTCTATGCTTCCGCCGATTCTAGAGCGGGGTGTTTGTCAGTAGTTTGTCGACGAGGGATAGGTCGAGGATCCTGACGTCGGCGCGAGCCTCGTGATACGAGGCATTGCAATCTGAAATAGGAGTTGGCCCTTATGAAAAAATTTGTAATCCTGCTTTTGGTCCTGACTTGTTCGGCGGTCACAGCTTTTGCGCAGCAAACGGCCCAACCGCAGCAAACGCCCCAACCGCAGCAACCGGCTCCGCCGAAGACGCATTTGAAGGTGGGCCAGCCGGCGCCTGAATTTTCCCTGACCGATACAGAAGGGAAAGAGGTCAAACTCAGCGACTACAAAGGCAAGAGAAACGTAGTACTCGCCTTTTATGTCCTGGCCTTTACCGGCGGTTGAACGAAGGAATTGAAGGCGTATCAGGCTGATATCGCCAAATTCGAAGAGACCGATACTCAAGTTTTGGGAATTAGCATGGACAGCTCACCCGCCAACCGGCGCTTTGCCGAAGATATTGGCGTCAAGTTTCCATTACTCAGCGATTGGCATCGCAAAGCTGTGAAAGCTTACGGAGTCTATAACGAGGCCTCAGGCTATGGCACGCGGGCTACGTTTGTCATCGACAAAAACGGTATGATCAAACACATCGAGGAAGGCCGAAGCGCAGTAGACCCCACCGGCGCATACCAGGCGTGTAGCGTGTTTGATAGGAAGAAAACGGAGTAGTCGAAGCCGGCGCGAGTGCCGACACTGATGTTATCTGGCAGGAGTTTGCGTTGCGGCCAGCGCGCGATCGATCGCGGCGCGGAGTCCGTCGGCGCTTAGTACGGTTAGCGCTACACCGTTGACGAAAATCGTCGGCGTACTATCCACGCCGTAAACTTCACCGTCGTTAATGTCGTGCCTAACCTCAGCCGCATACTTACCACTATCAAGCGCGACATCGAAGATAGTGCGATTCAACCCGAGCTCCGTCGCGTACTTCTTCAGCGAAGCTACATCCAGAGCATTCTGATGCTTAAACAGCAACGCCGCATATTCAAAAAACTTTCCTTGAAAGTGGGCCGCGTTGGCTGCCTCGGCAGCCTTACGCGCGTTCGCATGCATCGGTAGAGGGAAATCACGAACAACCAGACGCACCTTGTTTCCGTAAGACTTCAACGCCTCTTCGATTACGGGATGCATCGCTGCGCACGATGGGCATTGGAAGTCGGTAAACTCGACAAGTGTGACCGGCGCGTTTGTATCACCTCGAGCGGGATCATCGTCGGCGCTGATCGTTTGCACTGGCGCCTCGGGCTCCGAAAGCAAGATCCGAACATTCGCTCCCTTGCGAAGCTTTTCGGAAAACTCTCGCTCCAGCCGCTGACGGTTCTGGTCAACTAAGTAGTTGACGATGTAGCCGCGAACGGAGTTGAGTTCCCCATTTATTCGACTCTTGCCGTCTGAATAAAACTTTGAGACCTCAGCTTCTGTGGGCTGCTGCTGATGCACCTTTTCGCTTATCTCTTTCCGTACGATTTCTTCAGGAGCAACATTCAAGCGGTTCGCCTCTGCGATCAGAAGCAAATTATTAACAGTCTGGTCCAATGCCGGTTGCTCGAGCAGGTAGGCTTGTAAGCGCAGCTTGTACATGATTGGTTTGAGACGCTCGTTTACAGCGCCGGCGAGAATCGGGCGCCCAGCCACCGTCGCCAGAATGGTTGAGGGCGCGAGGTTGGGGGTGCTGAGATCGGCGCCTTTAACTACCGCGTTCGTAGACCGCAGTCGCTTCACAAACTCTCCGGAAATCTTCCGTTCACTTTCACTGCGGAGGTACTCAATTACCTGCTGTCGGATTGTTGCCGGATCGCCGTCGAGTTGACCCCGACTGTCTTCAATCAACTTTGCAATCTCAGCCGGAGTGGGATCGACAATTTTCTTCTTCACTTCGCTGTCGTACAACTGTTGCGGAGTTACCCTTCGTTTCTTTGCTTCGACGTCGAGCAGCAGTGTGTTGATTTCCAATTCCAGTATTTGTTGTCTCGCATCGGCTATTCGCGAGGCGAGACTCTCCACTTCCTCACGAACTGAGGGTTCCAGGTCTGCCGTTGTTACGTTTTGTCCGTTGACGACGGCTAAGAGTACGGGCGCTTGCGGTGTAGGAGTTGATGTCGCTGTCGGTGCAGGTGTGGGTTGTGTTGCGGGCTGGCCGGCAGGCCTTGCAGCCGTGGGCCGGGTCCCGGTTCTCCTCCGCGGGGTTTGGGCGAGCACTCCACTCGTAACAAAGAACAGAAGGGTGAATAACAGGGTCGTTGCAGTCTTCATAGATTGTCGTGTTGTGGAAAGATTCGGAACCTGAATGATATTTGAAGTGTCGATTAGAGCACAAACAGTCAAGGCGCGTTGTCCGAAACGTGCGAACAACGCGCCCATCTTGCCCAGGAAATTACGATTAGTGAAAGCGGATGATGCTGCGCCTGCGTCGTTTGACTGGCTTCCTGGCCGCCAACAAATCTTTGTGTCTTCCGTTTAGAATAAAAGCCAGCCCCTGGTGTGTGATTCCCAGGATTCTCGCGGCCCGCGTGACGCTGCCGTCAGATGTTTCCAGCGCTTTCCTGATTAGATTGCCCTCATACTGAAGCACCTGCTCTTCCAAAGAAGCATCGCCCGCTAACTGCGAAGCGCTCTCTAAATCGCCTTCTACTTTGGCAGGGGCGTCGCCCTTCGAGCCAGTGAAGTTTGCAGCGTCCCTGGCAGGAGCGGAAAACGATTCATGACCAAGCAGGCTCCTGGCGCACTGGCCCAACCGACTCTGGATTTCAGGATGCTGAGACTTTGTAAGTTCCGATTCCGCGATGCGGTAATAAGCGAACAGATCGCTGATGGGCAGATGTTGTTTCAGCTCTTCGACGATCGACAGCGCTGCCACTCCGCCGCTTTCAGGATCACCCGCGGTGTGGGCCGTCGTGATTGCCTTTTCAAGTGTAGCGCGAGCCTTCGAAAAACTGCCTAATCGCGCCAGCGCGGTCCCGTGCGTGGTGAGCGCAGCGGCCAGCAGAGACAACTCATCGCCTTCCTGAAGTCCCTTAACTGCCCCTGCGGCGACCTTCTCAGCCTTAGTGAACAAACCCTGAGCGATCAGCGCGCGCGCACGAGTATCGTCCACCTGCGCGACCATGCCTTTGTCGTTCAGCGATGTGAACAAAGAGCGGACGCGATCCAGGTGGCCATGAGCTTCTTGAAATCGACCTATGCGAACGAACAAATAACCAACGTTGTTCTCAACCATTGCCAGGAAACGCGTGTTGCCGGCTTGTTCGAAATAATAGATAGAGGCTGCATACTCGACCAATGCCTGATCAATAAGGTCGGTACTATTTCGCGCGAGACCGACGTTCTTTAAGCATGTCGCATACTCGTTGTGAAACTTGGCTTTGAGAGCAACGTTGTCGCTGGCCTGAAACAACGGCGCCGCAGCTCGATGTGTTTTGAGTGCATCGTCGTAACGGTTGGAAACTTTCTCGACGAGGGCCCGATTCAGAAACACGCGCAGTCGCTGCTCGCTTTCGATTCCCTCGATTTGATGAAGCGCGTCGTTGAGACTGACTCGTGCCTCATCAAACGCTCCTTCGCGCCAGTAGCAGATCGCAAGATCGACACGTGCCTCGGCTACACGCTCGCGCACGCCGCATTCCTCGAATATTCGTGCTGCTTCGGAGATTAGATCTTTTGCGACTTCCTGAGCGCCCGGTAATTGTCTGGCGCTGCCAATCCAGCCGGACAAAGCGCCGGCGCGCAGAATCAGATCGGCGCGGGCCATAGGATTCAATCCTTCGACTGAGGGACGCTCCCCAATTCGCTGCCAAAACTCGCTCAAGGCAGCGCGAGCAGTCTCAAACTCACCCGCCTCTTCGAGTTCTTTGGCGCGCACACAAAGCGCCTGCGCCCGCTCACTAGGGTTGGAGGCACTTATTCTTGTTGGCAATTCCTGAGAATCTATTTTCATGTGAGGCCACCCCTTCGCTGGCATGCAAGAATCCTTGCAAGGGAATTAGTACGCGGCTATTATGCGCCTCGTTAAAGAGTAAGTTGTCGGTCCCCGTCTGTTGACTATCTTTATCAACCCAAAAAACCAGGAGAAAACCATGAAAACGATGAAAGCGATCTGTACAGCGGCGATTCTCGCCTTGGTACTTACTGTTCCAGCTTATGCTGGGGATATTAGCACCCCGGGCGTAGTCTGCACCGCTGGTGAAATCGGTTGCCCTGGGGCGGCAGACCCGGGAGAAACACAAACACCTGGCATCACATCGACGGTTGCGGGTGAAATCAATACGCCAGGATTGCTGGACATTCTTTTGACTGTGCTCACGTTGATCTAAGCGTCGAACACTCACCCAATAAGACCGAACTTAACGCTGAAGTTACCCAAATCTCGCCCGGTTTCGCGTTTGACGTTTGACCTGCGCCGGAGTGTATTGCTGTATGTTCAGCTAGCGGGCCATAACAGGCGGCATGCTAACCTCATCCACCCGGGAAGGCAAGAGCCAATTGAGGAAAGGGCGAATGTAATGTTTGCTGCAAAGATGAGTGTTTTTGGAGATATAGAAGCAATAAGTACGCGTAAGCTAGTTGATATTCTCGGAGACCAACTTCTGGACTGTTTGCAGCGTATCGGCTTCGTTTGGCTGTTTGTCCGGGCGCAATCGAAGAATTCGTGGGAACCGCAGAGCGTAACCGCTCTTGTGCCTTGTCGACTCCTGAACCCGGTCAAACGTCACTTCGATTACGATTCGAGGTTCGACCAGCCTGACCCGCCCATGTGCAAACTCCTGTATTGTGTGTTGCTTAAACCATTCAGTCATGTCTGCTAGCTCGTTGTCAGTCAAACCTGAATAGGCCTTCCCGATATTCAGCAGTTCATCATCGTCGTCTGAGCGACGGACGGCAAAGGTGTAGTCTGAAAGCAGGTTTCTACGCTTGCCGTGTCCGACTTCGACAGCAGTCACTACCACATCGAGAGTGGCAATCGCTCGTTTAAGTTTCAGCCACTCTCTTCCGCGTCTCCCCGGCTTGTATAGCGAAGCCGGGCTTTTAATCATCAGACCTTCATTTCCACGATTGCGCGCATCGTTAAACTCTTCATCGAGCGCCGCGACCTCCTCGAAGCGTTTCGCTACTGAGACTCGGACTATGCCTTCGGCGGGAATCAGTTCTTCCATGATGCGTCGCCGCTCGTCCAGGGGTACGTCGGTCAACACTTGCTGACGAGCGTACAAGAGATCGTAAGCCACCAGAATCACCGGGACTTCATTGAGGAGGTCCTTGCCAATTGTTTTCCTGCCAAGCCGCTTCTGAAGTTCACTAAACGGCAAAATCCGATCGGCCTGGGCCGGAACAATTTCTCCATCTATTACCGCATCCACTCCAAGACGCTGTAGCGGCGAAATCAGTTCAGGGAAGCGATGGGTGATCTCGTCCATCGTGCGGGAATAGATTGCGACTCGTCCGTCTTTCGTGTGCGCCTGGGCCCGAATGCCGTCAAACTTATCCTCGACAAAAAACTCGGCGGGCATGGTTCGGGCGATGTCTGCCAGATCAGCCGCAGGAGTGGCTAACATGAACTTGATTGGATGAAACAGACGCATGTTTACGTCGTGCAGGTCATTTGCCCGTGCCCTCACGGCGGTTTCGCCAATGTCGCCGAGCAGCATATTTACCTGTGCCACCCGGGCGAGGGGCTGATCAAAGGCGCGCGCGACGGCGTCTTCGACCAGGCCTTCGCGAAGCCCGATCCTGAGGTCACCAGCAAGCAGCTTAATTAAGTATTTCGCCTCGAGCGGCGTGGCGCGGCCCAGAATGGTTACCAGTAAACCGGTTTTGTTTTTGATCCCACGCGTTTCGCTCAATCGAGTAATGATTGATTCAGTCTCGGCGAGAGTTACGGTTGGTCCTTCAGAGAAGTGCTTCGCATTCTTCACAGCTTCATACGCGACTTCGCCGGCGTCTCCGAGCCGAACATACAACGGACCGAGCTCCTCAAGATCTACGCCGGTAGCTTCGCAGACAGCCGTACTAATAATGCTCCCCCCGACGTTCGTGGTCCGGGCATCGTTTGAGGCGAATTGATGGCCGGCGAAGTAACGCGCCGCACGGCTTAAATCGGCATCATTCAATTGCTTCAAGTAACCGCCAAGCAGTGAAGCCTTCTCCAACTTCTTCGTCGTCGAGGCGACTTGCTCGGCGACTTCCGCCCAGGTTTCCAACAAGCCCGCCGCCGTGACGCGGTCGTCGGGTAGAGCTTCGCTATTAGTAGCTTTCATGAAC
>JALZOO010000242.1 GCA_030913905.1 Acidobacteriota bacterium | reverse complement strand
CCAAGTACCTTTCCCAGACCGCCAACCAAACGCATCATGTCAGGCGTTGCCACAACGGCATCAAAATCCAGCCAGCCCTCTTTGATCTTGTTGACCATGTCCTCGCCGCCAACAAAATCAGCGCCAGCCTCTTCAGCTTCTTTGATCTTGTCGCCCTGGGCGATAACCAGAACTGTCTTGGACTTGCCGAGGCCGTGGGGAAGGACGATGGTGCCGCGTACGAGCTGGTCAGCCTTGCGAGGATCGACACCCAGCCAAACTGTTAACTCAACCGTCTCATCAAATTTCGCAAAGGCTATTTCTTTAACTTTGGAAACAGCTTCTTCAAGATTGTATTTGCGACCGGGCTCAATCTTCTCAGCCGCGGCGTTGTATTTCTTTCCGTGCTTCTTCATTCCATACTCCTGAGGTTCATGCGAAGAATTTCGGATTGCGAATTTCGAATTCAATCGACTCGCAGCCGTCCTCTATATTCTTCTCCCTCTTTATCAAAGCGAACCGGCGACGGACAAAATCCGAAATCCGTAATTCGCAATCCGAAATTCACTCAATCGTGAGCCCCATCTGCCTTGCCGTTCCCGCGATAGTCTTAATTGCCGACTCCAGACTCGTCGTATTGAGATCCTGCAGCTTCGTCTTGGCGATTTCTTCCACCTTCGCCATTGAAATCGTACCTACCTTTTCGCGGTTCGGTTTGCCTGAACCCTTCGAAATACCCGCGGCCTTCTTCAAAAGGTCCGCAGCCGGCGGTGTCTTCGTTTCAAACGTGAACGAGCGGTCCGCAAAAACAGTAATCACCACCGGTATCTTCAGGTCCGGATCCATCTGCGCGGTCTTCGCGTTAAACGCCTTGCAGAATTCCATGATGTTGACGCCGTGCTGGCCGAGCGCCGGACCGATAGGCGGCGCAGGATTAGCCTTGCCGGCTGGAACCTGAAGCTTGATGTAGCCTGTAATTTTCTTAGCCATGATTCATTTCCGATTGCCGATTGCCAATTTCCAATTGGAACTTTAAGCCTGCTTTTCAATTGCCAATCGGCATTTGGCAATTGGCAATGTCTTCATTCTTCTTCAGCGAAAGTCACCTTCTCCACATCCAGAAAATTCAACTCGACCGGAGTGGATCGTCCGAAAATCGTTACCGTAACTTTCAGCGTAGACTTATCTTCGTTAACTTCTTCTACCTTCCCGGTGAAACTCTGGAAGGGGCCCGACTTGATTCGCACCGTCTCGCCGGCAGCGTAAGAAAACTTCGGCTTCGGCTTCTCCGCGGCTTCAGTCACGTTGTGAACAATCTGATCGACTTCCTGCGGGGTCAGCGGCGTCGGGTTATGTCCACCAACGAAGCCGGTGACTTTAGGCGTCGATTTGATCATGTGGAACACGTTGTCGGGGATATGACCGCGCTCATCGCATTCAATCTGCACCAACACATAGCCCGGATAAAACATGCGCGACGACTCAATGCGCTTGTTTCCGCGCATCTCGACAACCGTCTCCGTAGGCACGAGCACCTCTGTGACCTCGTTCTCGAGATCGGTATCGCGCACGCGGGCCTTCAGGCTATCGCGAACCTTTTTCTCGTGACCTGAATAGGTATGAAGTATGTACCACTGCTGCATTAGTGCTTCCTTGCCGATCACGCTCCGGTCATCCAGGTGAGCAAACGGTTAAGTCCGACCAACAAATAAGACCACACACGATCCACCAGAAATAGATAAATTGCGAAGAAGATGACTGCCACGATCGTGATAATGGTGGTGTTCTTGACCTCGGTGACCGTCGGCCACGACACCCTGTTCATTTCCGAACGCACGTCGCGTAAGAATTGCGACATCCGTTCGATTGGGCCTGCTCTTCTTCCGCTTAAACCTCGTTCGCGCCGCGCGCCTCTGCCCTCGACGCCCTCGCCAAAAGGGGCGGCGCGGGGTGCGGGAAGCGGCGCATCTGGGTTTTCCATATCAGCCATGGTCTCGACGACTCTCTAAACGAACTCTCTTTCAATTTCTCTGGCAGGGGTACCAGGATTCGAACCCGGACTTTCGGTTTTGGAGACCGACGTGCTAACCGTTGACACTATACCCCTCCAGCCCATTGCCGATTGCCAATTTGCGATTGCTGATTGGTCGTTGACGTCACGCCAATCGGAAATCGGCAATTGGCAATCGGCAATGTTACTTGGTCTCTTTATGATCAGTGTGTTTGCGGCAACGGCGACAGAACTTGCTGAACTCAAGCCGATCAGGCGTGGTCTTTTTATTCTTGGTCGTTACGTAGTTGCGGCTCTTGCACTCGTTACACTGAAGAACAATATTATCGCGTGGCATAACTCAATCCTGATCTTTGTACTTTGTTCTTAGTTCTTTGTCAGTGGTCAGCTGCTTTTCTTTCTGCTTACTGCTACTGCTCACTGCTTACTCGACGACTTCGCTGACCGTCCCGGCTCCCACCGTGCGACCGCCTTCGCGAATGGCGAATCTCAGTCCCTTCTCCATCGCGATTGGCGCGATCAACTCGATCTCCATCGCCACGTTGTCTCCCGGCATCACCATCTCCACTCCCGTAGGCAAACTCGCAACTCCCGTCACGTCCGTTGTCCGGAAGTAAAACTGCGGCCGGTAGCCCGTGA
>JALZOO010000208.1 GCA_030913905.1 Acidobacteriota bacterium | reverse complement strand
GTGTCGGTGGGACCGTTGCGTTGTTTGGCGACTATCAACTCGGCAACGTTCTTTTCGTCATCGGGCATGCTGTCGCGTTCTTCGGAACTCTTGTACTGCTCCGGCCGGTAAATGAAAGCTACGACGTCAGCGTCCTGCTCGAGTGCGCCCGACTCGCGTAAGTCGGAGAGCTGCGGCCTATGGTCGGAGCGCGACTCTGGTGCGCGGGAAAGCTGCGACAAGGCCACCAAGGGTACATTCAATTCCTTCGCCAGGCCCTTGAGCTCACGTGAAATCTGCGACACTTCCTGTTGCCGCGATTCGAAACGTTTCGCGGAGCCCGTCATCAACTGGATGTAGTCCACCACAATCAGATCGAGACGCTTCTGTTCGGCCGCCAGTCGACGAGCCTTCGCGCGCATTTCCAGTACTGAGATGCCAGCCGTGTCGTCAAGAAATATTTTGGCGTCCGCAAGCGTGCCCAGCGACTTCGCAATCTGCGCCCACTCGGGACGAGAAAGAAACCCATTGCGAAAACGTTGAGCGTCGATGTTGGCCTGCGAACAAAGCATACGCATGACCAAGGCTTCCTTCGACATCTCCAGCGAGAAGACACCGACCACCGCGCCGGGAACATGAATAGCCGCATTCTCCGCGAGCATCAGTGCGAAGCTGGTTTTGCCCATCGACGGACGTGCAGCGACGATAATCAAATCCTGCCGCTGCAGTCCTGAGGTCAGCTTGTCGAGATCCGCAAAGCCTGTCGTCAAGCCGGTCAAGACTGCCGCGCGCCCTTCCATCTCCTGGATCTTTTCGAGCAGCTCCTGGGCTATCGGCTTAACGTGAACAAAGCCCTGCCGGATTCGTTCGTCGGCTAACTGAAAGATTGCATGCTCGGCATGATCCAGAATGATCTCCGGCTCGTCTTCCTGTTCCAGGGCTTCCTGCGTGATTTTATTCGCCGCCTTGATCAACTGTCGCAGCATGGATTTGCCGCGCACGATTTTGGCGTAGTGAGCAATGTTGGTTGAATGCGGCAAGCCGTACGTGAGATTGGTAAGAAACGTGATGCCGCCGACAGACTCCAGTGCGTTTTCCTTCTTCAGCTCTTCGCCGATCAGGATGGGGTTAATCTCGGAACCACGTTCAAACAGTCCGATCATCGACGTGAAAATACGACGATGCGACGGAATGTAAAAATCCTCCGGCCGCAGCAACTCAATAGCCTGGCTAATAAGACCGTTGTCTAGAACGATACCGCCGAGTATTGCGCGTTCAGCTTCGGCGCTGTGCGGTAGGGAACGTTCGAGGCTTTGCTCACGAATTGGATCAGGAGTGGCCATGGAAGAATTCTAAGATGTCGTACTGTAAATAATCGTTCGCGTTAGAAAGCGCCAACGGCGCGAAATGCAACAGCCTGGGGCAACGCCCCAGGGAACCCAGGCAAACAGAAGAATTCAAGCGCTGAAGGCGCGGCATGTATTGAACTTTTCATTCCGCTCCTTCAGAGCTAGCTGCTTTATTGGCTTGGTACCTGGGGCGTTGCCCCAGGCTTTCACATTTCGCGCCGTTGGCGCTGTAAAACTATTGCCCTGAAATCGAATTGATTGCAATCAGGTGTGTCCAGCAAGAAAATGACGCTACAAGTTGCATTAAACTTGTAGCGCCAAACTATACAACACGAAATCCGAGGTCACCATAGAACGGCTGTCGGGGTTTGTTTTATCTACTCAGCGGCTTCGGCAGACTCCTCTTCTTTAGCGCCCGCAGCCTGTTTAGCCATCTCCGCTTCCTGTTCCGGCGTGAGGTGGCCAACAATAGTTTCACCTTCAGACGCGACCTTCACCAGCAGGTCGATGGTAACTTCGCGGTGCAAACGAAGTGGCACGGTGAAGTCGCCCAGTCGTTTGATTGGTTCGCGGAGATGGAGACGATGACGATCGATTTCGTAACCGCGATTCTTCAGCGCCTCTGCTATATCCATCGAAGTAACTGAACCGTAAAGCGCGCCTTGCTCACCTGACTTGCGTTGAAACTCCAGCACAAGTGAACGCATCTGTTCGGCCTGTGCTTCAGCAGTCGTTCGCTCTCCCGCTTCCTTCTTCAGCAGCGCCGCCCGCTCCTGTTCGATCTGTTTGACGTTGCTCGTAGTCGCTTCGACGGCAAGCTTGCGCGGCAACAGATAATTCCGCGCATAGCCGGCTCGAACGCGTACTATCTCGCCGCGTGCGCCGAGGTCATCAACGTCTTCCCGTAAAAGTATTCTAGTGTGTGCCATTTGGCAGCTCCTTTTCCTGGTCCCCTTAGTCAGTCGTGTACGGCAGCAGCGCGATATTGCGCGCGCGCTTGATTGCCTCAGCCAGCATGCGCTGATGAATTGCGCAGTTGCCTGAAATCCTGCGGGGCAAAATTTTGCCTCGTTCGGGGATAAAGTTTCCCAGGAACCTGGCATCCTTAAAATCGATAATATCTACCTTTTCAATACAGAAACGGCAGATTCTGCGCCGGCGCATGCGGCGGCCGCCGCGACCCTGCGAGGGCCGACCCCGATCGAAATCCTCATCACCGTTGTAACGGCGCCCTCGATCTTCATAGTTTGTTGACATAGTTACCTCTTAAATAGTGAACAGTGAATCTTCAAATAGATAAAGCAAGTGCGCGGAAAGCGGGACACACGAGATGCCGCGATCAATAGTCACGCTTCTGCACCACACGCGTTAAGCCGCGTCTTCGGCGGCCTCAGGAACAAACTCAACCTCGGAGGCGCTCGCCTTTTGCTCAGTCGCGCCACCCGGTCGTTTTGTGGCTTTCCGTTCGCGCTTCGCGCGAAACTTTTCAGCGCGCCGCCGGTCCTCGTCTACACGCACGGTGATATAGCGAATGATGCGATCGTTTACGCGCATACGACGCTCCAGCTCAGCGATCTCGCGTCCAGACCCCTCAATCTCGAGCAACCAGAAACTGCCTTCGGTTTTGTGAAGAATCTCGTAAGCAAGCTTGCGTCGGCCCATGCTCTCTGATTTTGTGACAGTGCCGCCCTGGTCGGTGGCAACTTGCTTGAAACCTTCCGTCAGCCGCGCAACCTCATCCTCATCCGCCGTGGGGTCAACGATGAACACCACTTCATATTGTCTTTGCGTTTCCAAAATGTCCTCCTAGGTGACAAGTGACAGGTGACAAGTGACGAGCCAACAAATCATCAGATTGTTCTTGTCACTTGTCACTCGTCACCGTTGTAATTACTCATTGCCTTCAATACGCCATCTCTCAAAATGGCCCGAACCGCCTCAACGCTTCTCTCCAAAATCTTTTCCACCTCTGACCGCGCCGACTTCGAGAACGAGTCAAGTACAAACCGTTTGGGATCCGCGATCAGATGCTCCGGTTGAATCCCAATCCGAAGCCGGGTGAATTCGTTAGTTCCCAATGACGCGATGATCGACTTCAGACCGTTGTGGCCACCTGCGGAACCCCGTGCTCGAATTCGAATCTTTCCAAACGGCAGCGCCAGATCATCCGAGA
>JALZOO010000160.1 GCA_030913905.1 Acidobacteriota bacterium | reverse complement strand
AGTTGCGGTGCAGCCTCTGAAAGGTTTGGAGCACTGGCGAGAATATCCGCCACGGAATGTTGCAGGGCGAGTCGGTGTTCGATCTGTTTTCGCCTGGTAATATCGCGCGCGATGCCCGTAAAAAATCTATGCCCGTCCTTGCTAAACTCTCCAAAAGAAAGCTCCAGTGAGATTCGTGTCCCGTTCTTGTGCAAACCTTCAAGTTCTACCGCTTCCCACGAGATGTGTTTCTGCCCGGTCTCAACGTAGGCTTTCAGACCGGCCCGATGCACATGTCGAAGATATTCGGGCATTAGCATCGTGAGTCCCGATCCAAGCATTTCTTCTTTCGAGTAGCCGAAAATCGTCTCGGCTGCATGATTCACAAAGAGCATTGTGCTGGATTCGTTGATTGTGATGATGGCGTCGGAGGCGGTCTCGGCGACGATGCGGGAGTTCTCGACGATATCCTGAAAAGCTATCATTGGCTTGTCAGGCTCTGTCAAAAAATTGTCGCGTGCCATTCGTGTGCTTCCTCGTATTATCCCCGAGCGACTTGAGAGTTATGATGAATGTATAGATCCAGAGGGGGAAGGCTAGAGTTTCGCGCGGGCTAAGTCAAACATCTTTCTTGATTAGTGGGCGACGCGTAGAACAGGATGGGACTGCTATGTATCCGGCGGGCAATCTTTTTATTCCAGTAGAGCACGGACGGCTCGAGGCGATTCTTAAAGAGCCGCGCGAAGGCCGCGTGCGCGGCGTTGCCCTGGTACTTCATCCCCATCCGCTTGGTGGCGGAACAATGCACAACAAGGTGGTGTTTCGCGCGGCCAGCGCTTTGAACGATGCGGGTCTGATTACACTGCGCTTCAATTTTCGCGGGGTCGGGCAAAGCACCGGCGAGCACGACGAAGGTGAGCGCGAAATCGAAGATGTCCGTGCGGGTCTCGATTACCTGATACAGAACTATCCGGATAAGCCAATCGCGTTGTGCGGGTTTTCTTTTGGCGCACGAGTAGGGTTGGAAGTCGGAGTTGCCGATGATCGAGTAGTTAATCTGATCAGTATCGGAACGCCGGTAGACAAGTACGACTTCTCTTTTCTGATGTCATGCCGCAAGCCGATTCTATTTGTCCACGGCGAGAAGGATGAGTTTGGCGATTTGAATCGATTAAGATCTCTTGTGGATGAGATCAAAAAAAATAATTCTGCTGCTGAGCTACACGTAATTCATGACTGCGGACATTTCTTTGAAGGCCATCTGGACGAGCTGAAGCGCGTAATCACAGACTGGATCCGCCGTCTGCAAGCTTGATTGTTTCCCGGAGCTATTTCCGCTCCGAAACGTTACTGATGGAAAGGAACTCAGCCGGTTGTGGTTTCTTGTCACGTAAACGCAGCTTCACAAATACGAACAATACAGCCACCACGATTGCCAGAGCGAAACCGCCGAGCAACATCGTGCCGAGATCGTTGAAATCGGTAACCGCGGCTTCCTGCACGAAGAGAATTGAAAACACATAGAGGTTATAGAGGGCCATCGTCACTAAGGGCAGCACGGCAATTTGCCTTTCGTTTGGCAGTCAGTTGAACGCGGTCAGCCCTTACTTAGACACGATCCTGGCAGGTTTGTTCCCTCCGTGGGATAGTCGAGTGCTCACTCTGGACGATGCAAGAGAATTTGTTAAGAGGAGACTATCCGCAGATTACACAGATTACGCGGATAACGAATAGTTACTGATAAGATCTTGCGGTGCTTAAGAATCTCATCGAAAGCGATCCCAGGACTTACTCAATTATTGGCGCCGCGATGGAAGTGCACCGCAATCTTGGCTGTGGATTCTTGGAACCAGTCTATCAAGCAGCCCTGGCGGTTGAATTTGCCAAACGTAATATCACCTTCGTCCGCGAGGTAAAGCTTGCCGTCTTCTATAGAGACGTTAAGTTAGACACGCCATACAAAGTGGACTTCATCTGTTTCGATAACGTGGTTGTGGAGCTTAAGGCACTACCACGGATGAGCGGGACCGAAGAGGCGCAAGTTATAAACTATCTTAAAGCCAGCGGACATGAGACCGGGCTATTAGTCAACTTTGGCACGCGTTCGCTTGAATATCGCAGATTCATTCATTCTAAATCTGTGTAATCTGCGGATAGCTGTCCCTGCCCTTGCGACTTTGCGATTCACCTTCGAACATTTACGATAGCGCCATGAACTCTTACCGCGATCCAGCCATACGCATCACGTTGTTGCCGCGCGATACGAACTCAGCAGGAACGATCTTCGGCGGCGTCATTCTCAGTTACATTGACATGGCCGGAGCCATAGAAGCGCATCGCCGCACCGGCATGAAACGCTTCGTCACCGTAGCTA
>JALZOO010000064.1 GCA_030913905.1 Acidobacteriota bacterium | reverse complement strand
CTCCAACCTGTCGCGAAGAAGCGGCGAATACGTCTCATCGAACAACCAACTCAAAAACTGCCGCCGGTAGCAGCCGATAAGAGCATGATCACGCAGGCAGTGAAGAACCTCGTTAGCAATGCAATCAAATATAGTCCGGAGCGCACGACTGTGACGGTTTCAACTGCTCTTGAAGCAGAAGCAGTAAGGCTATGCGTGGAAGACCGAGGTTACGGCATTCCCGCAGAAGCTAAGGATCGGGTATGGGAAAAGTTTTACCGCGTCGTACGCGAAGGCGAGGACAAGGACGAGGAATCCACAGGCCTGGGTCTTTCATTTGTGCGCGAAGTCGTTGAGCAACACGGAGGCAGCGTCGATCTCGAATCGGAAGTGGGACGCGGATCGAAATTCAGCTTTACTCTCCCCAGGTTATAAACTCACTCGCAACGAATCATTCCCGTTTTGAACGCTCAACGCTGCTTCGACGTAGAGTCGGAGGCAGCTTTTATTTATTAGTCACCCGATTTATCGTGCCCCTGCAATTTAACGCTCCGCAGGTGCACTTCTTCGTGTCTGAATGAAGGGTTGACTCGTAGTCGATTGTGATCTCCTCACCGGCATGAATGTCACGCAAGGCCATGAATAGAATATGGCCGTAAAGGATCTTCATGTAGGCGTTTGGCTGACATGAATGATTAATGTAGTGCGTGCCGTTACCGCCCCGGCTGCCGTCAAGACTCCACCGGTCGTTGATGGCGCAGATGCGCAACCTACGTCGGCCGGCCCTACGATTGGCCTCTGCATTTCTGATTTTTTCCCCTGTGTATTCGGCGATTTTTCGACCACCTTTGAAGTGCGCAGCTGAAAAACAGCCATCTCCCTCGATGTCCGATTTTCGAATCGTCAGTCCCGGGGCAAGTTTGAGTTTCATTTAGATCGCTATCCGTTTATGGCGCACCAATCGTCAGACCAGGGATCAACCTATATCCCACAACGACCTCGGTAACGTGTCAAGCAAATATAAAGTTGGGCCGCCAACGTCGCGAAACGTGGCGGCCCTTAAACTTGATTGGAACTGGGACTATTTCAATCTAAAGCTGCGCGCGATGAAATCCGTTTCGTTGCGAAAGCGCGCCAGCTTATCGCGCGAACCGGTGAAGCGCAGAGAGTAGATGGTGCGGTTGTCGACCTGGAGATAATAAGTGCGTCCCATCATTGGCTTAGCCGTCTTGATAAACTCGTAGGAAACCGTCACGCCGTTCAGTCGACCAGAAAACTTTTCTTCTTTCCCTTCAACGAAGCCAGGCAGAAATCGTAGTTTCTGATCCAGATCTCTGCGTGCCAGCTCTGAAGCTGTTGTTCCGGCGTCCACTACTTCCTTCCGGATCTTGAGATAGCCGTCGAGACGATCACCATTCACGAATTCCGCGTGCTCGTGCGCCGCGTCCGGTTCGGAGATAATCCGCCATTGGGGCGATGGCAGCTCAAGTGTGTACTCGACCTGATCGCTCCGATACACCTGTTGGCCTGCCGCAACAAGACAGCTCATGGCGAATGCCATCAACACGAAGAGAGCTTTCAGGTATTTCATCTTATTGTTTAACTCCATGGGGTTTCTGGATTTGAGTGTTCCGTTAGCAGTGTTTAATACGAACTTTAGCGAGTTCTGACTATTGTTCGGATGCCGCGTTTGGTCCTGAACGTTGCCAAAACAGCCTTCCTCGCTAGACTTTCGTTTGCGTGATAACTTCTCTCTGAATCGCGACCAGCGTCTTGATTCCCTGGTCAGCCAGCGCCAAAAGACCGTCCATCTGCGCGCGCGAGAAGGGTTCACGCTCAGCGGTTCCCTGCACCTCAATATACCGCCCATCGCCCGTACAAACCACGTTCATGTCGACTTCAGCCCGCGAATCTTCGTCGTATTTTAGATCGAGGAGCGGCGTGTTCTCTACAATCCCGACGCTAATCGCCGCCACTTCACTAATGATAATGCTGCGTGGGATTTTTCCGGACGTCACCAGCCGGATACTGGCCAGTGCACAGGCGACGTACGCGCCAGTAATGGCTGCGGTACGGGTGCCGCCGTCGGCTTGTATGACGTCGCAGTCGAGCGTCAAAGTGCGCTCGCCAAGTAATTTCATATCTGCGGCCGCTCGAAGACTGCGCCCAATCAAACGCTGGATTTCGTGAGTCCGACCCGACGGCCCGCCACGCCGTACTTCGCGTGCGGTCCTTTGCTGAGTCGCGCGCGGCAGCATCGAGTATTCAGCTGTGATCCACCCCTGACCCGTGTTACGAAGAAACGGCGGCACTCTGTCCTCGACTGAAGCGGAACAGACGACTCGTGTCTCGCCCATTTCAATCAAAACGGAACCTTCTGCGTAGGGTAAATAGCCGGGCGTTATTTTGACGCTGCGCAATTCATCAGCCGCGCGTCCGTCAGTGCGTACGAAGCTCATCGTGTCCCCATACCTCGACTGCCTCCAAGACCGAAGGCGCCGTCCCCAGAAATCGTTCTGCTACTCTTGCGAACCGTTCTGCTGCATCAGTCACATAGAAATGATCCAAATCGTCGCACAGTTGCCGCTCTGCTGCTTCGCGCTCTGGCTCCGGTGAAGAAAGACCAGACGTCTCCAGTAACGTCTGTACTTCTCGAGCGGCAGCTTCTCCGGAATCTATCAATGGAACTGTTTTCCCCACAACCTCGCTGATCAAATCACGAAGTATTGGGTAGTGAGTGCACCCTAACACCAGCGCGCCAATATCAACCTTTCGGAAGTCCCCAAGGTAT
The DNA here is from genome assembly GCA_030913905.1 of Acidobacteriota bacterium. Classification (GTDB taxonomy): domain Bacteria; phylum Acidobacteriota; class Blastocatellia; order Pyrinomonadales; family Pyrinomonadaceae; genus PSRF01. The sequence goes on along the minus strand of JALZOO010000064.1, from coordinate 720 downwards.
TGTTCGGCGACCGCTCGCGCTACCTCTGAATCGGCCCAGCCCTCCTCCGCCAGGGGAACGAACAAAGGACAGGCACGCTCCACGACGTTTACGTTTGGATCGATCTTGCCGATAGCATTCGCATAGGCCGAGCTTTGAACTGTTGCTTCAGTGGCAACTACCGCCACCGTCTTCCCCGCTGCAACCTGTGTTGCCGCTCGAGCGCCAGGGCCGATCACTCCAATCACTTTAACGCTAACCGCGTCGCGTATTGCGGGAAGGGCCAGGGCTGAAGCAGTGTTGCAAGCGACGACCAGAAGCTTGATTCCATGGGCCTCGAGAAACCTGGAGTTTTCGATTGCATAACGCTCGACGGTGGAAAGTGATTTCGTGCCATAAGGCACACGCGCGGTGTCGCCCAAATAAACAAACCGCTCATTTGGAAGACGTTCGTGTAGCGCGCGATAGACGGTTAGTCCGCCAACGCCGCTGTCGAAGATGCCGATAGGAAAGGTGGAAAGCAAGGATGAAGGATGAGGGATGAAGGATGAAAAAGCCAGTTGCCGCGGAGGTATTAATTCATCCCTCCGCCTTCATCCCTCATCCTTTCAAATTGGTGGAGGCGCCGAGAATTGAACTCGGATCCAAGAGAAGCCGCCGAAAGACTCTACATGCTTATTCGCTTCTCTTTCTGGCCGTCAAGCGACCAATTTTCGCTTAGCATCGAGTCAGTGAAGCGAC
>JALZOO010000658.1 GCA_030913905.1 Acidobacteriota bacterium | reverse complement strand
ATGAATCGGATCTTCGTGTAGCGCGTGCTGTTGATTCTCGCGCCGCGCCGCTCGAAACAAAGGTGAGCGAAGTCGAGCAAAATGCGCAGCGTCTTTCCGGACAATTGGATGAGCTCGCGGCAGTTGCTAACACCGCAAAAGGTGGCGCCCGAGCCGCGCAGGAAACAGCGGATTCGGCTGTTGCCGGAGTGAATGCAACCAACGACCGTATCTCCGCCCTGGATGACTACGTTCCGCAGACGGTGTTGGCCGTGAACTTCCGAACAGGCAGCGCAGTTTTGTCGCCTGACTCGAAAACCAAGCTTGACGAGATTGCTACCAAGGCACTCAATGCCAAGGGCTACGTGCTGGAGGTCTCAGGATTCGCCGACACGACGGGTAACATAAACACAAACCGTGCACTCAGCCAGCGTCGTGCTGACGCAGTCATTCGTTACCTGGTTGAGAATCACAACATTCCGCTGCGACGCATCGTGACGCCGTACGGCTTCGGCGAGTCGAATCCCGTTGCCGAGAACAACACGCGTGCCGGCCGTGCGCAGAACCGGCGCGTTGAGGTGAAGCTGTTAGTCAACAAGGGCCTGATGCAGCAGGCGCCGACAATGACGACCAGCTCCGGACTGTAGAAATAACTTTGCTCGCAGGTGCAACGAATGCACTTCGTCCGAGCACCTAACGCCATGAATCATGCCGTCGGAAAATTTGTTATTGAAACAAGGTAAGGCCAGCAACTCTGGCGGCATGAGGAGTGGTTTGATGAGTCACGCACTTTGGGGAAAACATTTAGGGCCAGCGCTGTTCGCAGTGCTGGCTCTTTTTTGTCTCGCCGGCTCCGCCCCCGCGCAGACCATTAGAGACCTGCCGCCCCCGCCACCCGCGCCAACGCCGAAACCAACACCCACTCCGGCACCGAAGGACGAAGATTTTGAAGTGATTCGAGTGAGCTCGAATCTGGTAATGGTCCCCGTGTCGGTAGTTGACACACAGGGTCAGCCGGTCCATGGGCTGCAACTGGCAGACTTTCGCCTGGATGAAGAAGGACGAACACAGGAGATCACCGCTATTGGTAATCCCGATCAGGTGCCATTAGACATCGCGATATTATTCGACGTCTCCAGCAGCGTTAGTCAGAAAGGGTTCTTTGTTTTTCAACAGAAGGCCGCGGCCAGTTTTTTGAAACAAGTGATGAAGCCCGTTGACCGGGCAGCAGTCTTCACAATCCGAGACACACCAACTCTGGTTGCACCTTTAGCCTCGTCTGATGCTGCCGCAGCAAAATTGCTGACCATCCCAGCGGCGACTACGCCGGTTCCGACGGCGTTTTACGATACGGTGTTGGCAGCAGCGAAGTATCTGACGGAAAAATCGGGTGAAGGACACCGGCGTGTGATCCTGGTGATTTCCGATGGTGACGACAACTTCAGCAATGTCATCAAAGACCTGACGGTGGCGGAAGCACGTGCGAGTCAGCGTGGCGAATTGACGCCCGCCGCTGCGCGCGAAAGTTTGCAAGCGCGTCGTCGTAAAGCCGTGTTCGACGTGCAGCAAGCTGTGCAGCAAGCAGACGCTGCTTTCTATTCGGTGAACCCGGGCGGGAGGTCGGTGCACCTGAATCAGATCAGCACGCGTGCCCAGAACGCCATGCAACAGATTGCCGAATCAACCGGCGGGTCAGCCTTCCTGCCCGATTCAGCAGAGGGTTTGGAAAAAGTTTTTACTGAGGTTGCAGCGGAGCTTCGGGGGCAATATCTATTGCAGTACTACTCAAACTCACAGGCGACGGGTGCGCAGTTCCGACGCATCGCAGTTTCTTTGCCGACACGCGCCGAACTGCGCGTGCGCGCCAGACAGGGCTACTATCCGAAGCACAAGTAACGCGTCACATCTCCAGCAACGCATCGGTTAACCTATTAACAACGTCCAGCAGCGACCGGCCGGCCTTGTCAAACTGATTCGCAGCGGCCTGATCTTCTGCGGTTGCCGCACCGGCAGCAACTCCCGCAAGCTTGACGTAGAAACGCTCTAACTCCGGCGTGCCCCGAAAATCAATTTCCAGCTTGTCGAGTCCGACACGGACATCGCGAATACTGTTCCGAATGACAGTCCGGCTTCGTTGAGTCTGCTCAGCAACAGCGGCTCCTGAAGTCTGACTTCGCCGCGCGGCATCGTCGACGCCCTCGAGTGTCTTGGCAACCCCGCCCAACAAATAAATGAATCGCGTCAGAACTTTAATCTGTTCGGCGACACGCAGCGCTCCCTGACGTTGGATCTCGGAGGTTCTTTGCTGCGCCAAATTCGGGCGAGCTGGTTTACTTGCCGGGCGCCGCCGCGTTTGCGCCAGAGTCGCGCCGGGAAGAAAGATAAGCATGGTCAATGAAAGTGCCAGAAGTCGCTGCACAGAGGTTCTCATATTTGTTTAGTTCCTTGTTGGGCGTTTAGTGCCCTTATTACCGCAAAGATTGGAAAGAAAGTCACGTGCACAAACGCACCTTTGCGTCCCTTGCCGCCGCCGCTGTTAGAATGACGTATTCATTGATGAATCAGGTGGCCCCAGAAAACGGAAAACGAGAGCTGTTAGTTAAACGCGTGGGACGCGTCGAATACGGCGCCGCGCTCCGGCTTCAGCAAGAGACGGAGCTAGCGGTGAAGCTGTCTCAGCAGCCTGACACTCTTTTGCTTCTTGAACACCCGCATACATTGACGGTCGGGAGGCGCGGCGATAACGGCGGGATTCTGATGCCCGAGGAGTTGCTCAAAGCGAAAGGCGTGACTGTTTTCGAGACCAACCGCGGCGGAAAAGTAACTTACCACGGGCTGGGCCAGGTGGTTGGTTACCCAATAATTAATCTGAGCCCGCACCGCGAGGACGTTCATCGATACGTTCGAGATTTGGAAGATGTCCTGATACGTACGATGGCGGACTATGGGATTGAGGCATTCCGTCTCGAAGGGTTTACTGGTGTCCACACCTCGCGCGGAAAGGTCGCCGCTATCGGAGTGCACATTGCCCGCTGGATAACCACACACGGGTTTGCCCTGAACGTGAATACTGACCTGAGTTTCTTCAATCTGATCATTGCTTGCGACGGCGAGCAGGTCACTTCAATGCAGGACCTGCTTGGTCACGAAGTCGATATGCGCGAAGTTGAGGATCGTATCGTCGCGAACTTCGCCGACGTGTTTGAGTTGAGTGTAAAAGAACGCGCGGAGGTCGGCTCTTGAGACTCGAATGTAGGTAGTATGAACCAAGCATAGGGCCATCGGAGTCATATTGGATTCTACATTCTAGAATGTAGATGCAAACGCTAAGGTTCCCTAGCCGATTATTGGACGCTTATCTGTTTCTACATTCTAGAATGTAGACGCAAAGTCCGAGTGTGGACTGATTAGTAAACTAATCTGAGGCCTGTTTTCCTTCGTGCTATTTCGTGTAATTCGTGGATCAGTTTGATCGGTGAGTTACCGGATCAAAAAGGGATACGATCTACGAAATACACGAATCAACGAAAATAAGACCGCGGGGTCGCCTGCAGCAAACGACCGACGGCAGGCTGACGGAAGGGCAAGCCGGGTAGCGTTCAACCCAACACATAAATGCTGACCTTTGAACTAATTCAAGAAGCTGCGGAGCGCATTGCCGGACGCGTTCATCGCACTCCGGTTATCACTTCTAGTTCCTTCAACGAGCGAGCCGGCTGCCAAGTCTTTTTCAAATGTGAAAACCTGCAACGCGCCGGCGCCTTCAAGATTCGTGGTGCGACGAACAAAATTCTGTCATTGACGGACGAAGAGAAACGTCGTGGTGTGGCAGCTTTCTCATCGGGAAACCATGCGCAGGCTGTGGCCCTGGCATCGCGCGAAGCCGGAGTAAGCGCAGTTATCGCCATGCCAGACGATGCACCGAAGGCGAAGGTGGCAGCGACGCGAGGCTATGGGGCAGAGATTGTCTTTTACGATCGGCAGAACCAGGATCGCGAGGCAGTTGCCATTGAGATCGCGAAGCGTGATGGGCGTGTGATGGTGCCACCTTACGATGATTATCTGATTCTTGCTGGACAGGCCACCTGCGGTTTGGAGTTTGTAGAAGACGTTCCCGATCTCGACTGTCTCGTGGCACCTTGCAGCGGCGGCGGACTTTTCGCCGGCGTTAGTACGGCAGCGAAGGAGTTGAATCCGCGCATTCGATGTTTTCCGGTCGAACCGGATACCGCTGACGATACGCGTCAGTCGTTCCTCAAAGGCGAGCCTGTCTCGATTCCGCCCCCGCCCACAATCGCGGATGGCCTCCGCGTACAATCACCGGGCAAACTAACTTTTCCGATACTTCAAAAAACCGCCGAAGATGTTCTGACGGTCTCCGATGACGACATCATCGAGAGTATCAAGTTTTTCCTGTTTCGCATGAAGCTGCTGGTTGAGCCCTCAGGCGCGGCCGCCGCTGCAGCGGTTCTTACCGGAAAGGTGCCACGAGACGTGAGACGCGTCGGCGTGGTCGTGTCCGGCGGCAATATCGATTCCGAACTTCTTTCGCAACTCCTAGCGCAGGAGGAGAAATCAGTTTGAGTTATTTGCTGTTCTACCTCGACGTGAGGGTTGCACCATCGGAACCGGTTGGCTGGGGTGTTTTGATTGCGCTGCTTGCAGTTGTCCTGATCCTGTCGATCGGTTTCGCCTCAGGTTTAGTTTTCCTGCTGGTCTGGATGAAACGTCGCAAATTGAAAGACTGAGACCAGCAGTGTTGAACCATCAGACTTCGCAAGCTAAAGTTGGGTAGGTATATACGCGACTGACCACGAATTCCATGCAGGTAATAAGTGCCATGAAGCTACAAACCCTTTTGCTCTTCGTTCTCCTGATTGGGGCGGGAACCTCCAATATAACTGCTCAAGAAGAATGCAAACGCCACATCGAACCACAGGGCGGATTCTCGATTTGCCTGCCTGCGGGATGGAGCGTGGAAGAGAGGCAAGGCCAGAAACACAAACAGCTCTTCGCGCCCCGCGATCCGCGATTCACTGCGAACATCAATTTTCGAGATGAGGCTAACACGATGCCGTTGGAAGAATACGTGGCTGCAGGGATAAAACACATTCTTGCCAGTGCCGAGAAGGTCGGTGCAACGAGCATAAAGTTCGTAAGCCAAGAGCCTTTCGTCACAGACGCGGGAATGTCAGGCGTCAGGGTGACCTTCCGCAGTGAGTACAAAGGTTACCTGATTCGCACGCGGCAATATTTATTCAATGGCAGGCCCGGTGAAAAGCTGGTCGTTACCGGCACCGAACTGGAAGCAGATCAGGCTATTCATGATCCCGTTTTCGATCGCGCTGTCAAAAGTTTTCGGCTTGAGACATAAAAAGTTGCCGGCGTGGTCAGTCAAGTATGTTATTGCCAAAGTTTGCGTTACGATTTGAGTTACGAAACACTTCATCCCAGCAAGCCAAACCAGCGCCACGCATTCATCACTTCACCCAAGCCAAACGAAGCGAGATTGGCCACGACGATGGCAATGAAGTCGCGCCACATTGAAGCCTTGCCAAATTGTTCGGCCCGGCCGAAAGCTAACCAGAACAGAACGCACTCCGCCACGGGCGCAAAAGTCTCCGCTACTACGAGGTAAAGCGTGCGCGCGTCCGGGCGAAAGAAAAGCGGCAAAACGAGTATGACGATTGGATAGGTACAGGCCGTCAGCCATATACCCGCCAGAAGTTTACGTTTCAAAGGATGCCAGCCGGACAAGCCGACAATCA
>JALZOO010000500.1 GCA_030913905.1 Acidobacteriota bacterium | reverse complement strand
TTTTCGCCAACAGATCCTGCAGCTCCGGAACCGTGATGCGACGCACGCCGTCAGCGGGAACTGAAGGAGAAGCAGTAGCCACTGCCGAGCTGTTTGCACCCTGCTTGTCGCTTGAGTTACACGCGCTCAACAGCACAATGCCGACGACGCTGATTGCAACAATAGAAAAAATAGAACGCATTAATTAACCTCCATACCAACCATATGACCAAAATAACCTTCCAGGATCAAGCTCTCGCTAATTTCTACCGGCCATGCTCTTTTGTCAATACCGATGCTCAGGCAGGTCACTAAAGAAGTAACCTGTGTTTTCTTTTTCAATCTGCATGATATAGTGCCGCTTTCCCGATAACCAAACGGAACCTGCATGCTGGAAGAGTCGCAAAGCCGCCCGGTAAAGTGGGCCAAGGTCATAGATCACACACGGTGCATTGGTTGCCATGCGTGTACCACCGCCTGCAAGTCCGAAAACCTCGTCCCGCTGTCGGTCACTCGCACATATGTGAAGCACGTTGACGTGGGCACCTTTCCACAGGTGCGACGCGCGCACCAGGTGACGCGCTGCAACCAGTGCGCCCATGCTCCATGCGTCACTGCCTGTCCAACCACCGCCATGTTCAAGCGCGCTGACGGCATTGTCGATTTCGACAAATCGATTTGCATTGGTTGTAAAGCCTGCATGGCCGCTTGTCCTTACGACGCAATCTTCATTAACCCGGAAGATCATTCGGCGGAGAAATGTAACTTCTGCGCGCACCGGATCGACGTGGGACTCGAGCCCGCGTGCGTCGTCGTTTGCCCTACGCAGGCAATCCTTGTCGGTGACATGAATGACAGTGAGTCGTATGTGTCGCAGATCATCAATCGCGAACCCGTTTCTGTTCGCCGTCCTGAAAAAGAGACGCTGCCAAAACTTTTCTACAAAGGCGCGCACCAGGCGACATTGGATCCGCTCGCCGCGCGCCGGCCCGACGGTGGACTTTTCATGTGGAGCGAGCAACAACAAACTTCGAGCACGGTAGTTTCCGGAAATCCGAACTACAACAACTCGTCCGCCGCAGCGTTGCTTTCCTACGACGTCGCGCATTCGATTCCGTGGGATTGGCGCGTCAGTCTTTACACCTGGACCAAAGGGATTGCCAGCGGCGTCTACCTTGTTGCGGCGTTGCTTGTTGTGTTTGGTTTTCTCCGACATGACAGTGTCTTGTGGCTCTGGGCCGCTCCAATTGTCTCCGGTGCATTCCTCGCGATTACCGGCGGCCTGCTGATTTGGGACTTGGAACACCCGGAACGTTTTTATCTCATCTTTACTCGCCCTCAGTGGAGAAGTTGGCTCGTCAAGGGTGCCTTCATCATTGCCGGATATTCACTAGTTCTTCTGCTTCACTTCATCGCGACCTGGATGGGGTCCGAGACATCGCAACGGTGGTTAATGGTTCCGGGAATTCCACTGGCGGTACTGACGGCTGTCTACACGGCTTATCTTTTTGCCCAGGCAAAGGCGCGAGACATGTGGCAAAACCCGCTGTTGCCACCCCATCTCCTGGTACAAACTTTTCTACTCGGATCTGCCGTGCTTCTCGTGATCGCAGCGTGGTTGGAACTCGACAATCGAGTATCACTGGCGTCCTTTCAACCTTTGCTTTGGCTGCTTGCGGCGACAAGTCTGCTCCACGTGTTGATGATCTGGGGTGAAGTTTCACTTACTCACCCGACTGCGCACGCACGTTTGGCGATTTGGGAGATGGTGCGCGGCCGTTACAAGAGCGACTTCTGGATTGGAACGGCGCTCTCAATTCTTGGCGGCGCGCTGCCATGGCTGGCTCTCTCCGGCGTCGTCAGCGCAGGAATCGGTATCGCCGGCGCTCCGCTCGCCTTAGTTGGACTAATGCTTTTCGAGAACGCGTATGTGCAGGCGGGCCAGTCAGTGCCACTAGCATGAGATATAGACGAACTGTCGGATGTTACGATAAGGTGATCTTATGCACGAAAGAATCCGAGCGGTTGTGAATGATGGCAGGGTCGAACCATTGGAAGAGCTTGACGTTCCTGATGGCACGGAAGTTCTTATTACTGTTTTGACCAATGGTGATGATTTCTGGCAAAAGGCCAGCGAATCGACGATGAGTGCTATCTGGGACAACTCCGAAGACGATATTTATGCCGAATTACTTGAGAGGTAACGTCGTTCTCGTTCGCTATCCCTTTACCGATCTCTCCGACACTAAGGTTAGGCCGGCAATTGCTGTTAGTGCCCCGCATCAATCTCAGGATGTTTTCATCGTTCCTCTAACAAGTAAGACCGACATCCTTATCGCAGGGAGTTCGTCATGAAGGACTGGAAGAGCGCGGGTCTTAATGTCGCGTCAGCCGTAAAGCGCGGCCTGTACACAATTCATAGAAACTTAATCATAAAAAGCGTTGGCAGCATCTCATCTCAAGACGCGAGCGCGTTGGATCGTTCCTTGAGAGCGTGGCTCGCTCTATGAGCGTTGAAAAGAACAACAGCGAAACTTTCTATCCCGGCCCGAGCCGAAGCCATCTAGCCGCGTTTCCACCCAAGGAACGTTGGAACGATTGGACTGAGCTTGACTCGCAAGCCTGGCCCAGGCGTAAAGAGCGCCACTATTCTTTAGTTCCCACCACCTGCTTCAACTGCGAATCCGCCTGCGGACTGCTGGCCTACATCGATAAAGTCACCGGAGAAGTTCAGAAGTTTGAAGGCAATCCCGAGAATCCCGGCTCGCGCGGGCGCAACTGTGCGAAAGGTCCTGCGACGCTGAACCAGATAACCGATCCTGATCGGATTCTTTATCCGTTGA
>JALZOO010000631.1 GCA_030913905.1 Acidobacteriota bacterium | reverse complement strand
GGCCGGATTTGATATCGCCTCTTCAACACTGGCGAATTCACTCATCCAATAACGGAGCGTGATCCGATTCGCGTTATCAATTTCATACGTCCAATCGCCAGACTTGTGGTTTGCGAGGCGATTACCCGTTGAATGATGCATGAACTTCACGCCTTCATCTTCACCAATGCACGCGAGCAATGCTTCCGTAAGCTGATGAAAATCCACTTGCGTGGTCGCGTACTTGCCCCGGATGATCTCCCCGAAATCTGACCGCTCATAATCTGGTCGTCCCCAATCGTTGAGTTCCGTTTTAGCTTTGTTCATTAGGTTTTCTCAATCAGCTCCAGCTCCTTCTGCACTAGCTGATTCACCATCTCAACGACCTCTTTCCCGTTCTTTCGCGCCAGGCGCTCCAGTTGCGCTTGACCCTTAGCGTCCAAGTAAATCGGCAGACGAACCTCCGCGTTCTTGCGGTAGAACTTCCCTCGCACGCCTTTCGAAAAGTCGTATTCTCGTTTCATAAGATTATTCTTTCTTGTACTGTTCGATTTCATTCCTCGTTGCCTTGCGCGCTGAAATCAGCCGAATTCGAGCGCTTGATTGTGACGCTTCTTCGTAACTATGGAAGACTACCAGCAAAGTTCCTGTGCGATCCAAACCCAGTGTGATCCATCGATCTTCATTCCGGCTATGTTCTTCATCAAATTCCGACAAAGCCCTTGGATCGAGGAATATTGTAGCCGCGTTCGAAAGTCACGCGATGCTTGTTAAGATTCTGCCGAGCCTTTCTAGGATCCCTCTCAAATTGAAATTGGAATTGCTCGGCCACATCCGCATGATTACATGGAACGAGCTAGACGCCAACAGTGATGCAAGTCTCAACGGTGGTAGGTCACATCCCGATCTCTTTGGTGTCGGTTGGGTTCTCGCGGGTATAAGGCATTTGCTGCTCCTCCAGCCACTGAACCGCGATCTTCTCGATCTCCGCTCGCCGAAACTCATACCACGCTTTGTCAGCACCCACCGAATAGATCGCGTTCTTGAAGCGCTTGAAGGCCCCGCTCCCTTTGATTAGTCGGCGCAACTCTTCGCCGACGGGGCGATTTTCGTATGTCAAACAGAACGCCTCCATGATCTCGTAGTCATGAATATCAAACTGATCAGGTAACTCGACGAAGTTTTCGGACTTGAGAATCTCACGTGCTTTTAAGATCGCTTCCCGCTGCCAATCGGGATACTCCGAGATGAGTTCATCCTCCTCAGCCGCTTCCATCTCCTCATCCGTGACCATGACGATCTCACCCGTGTGCCTATGGAGATAGTGCGCACACCCTTCTGCCGCCGTATCCAGCGCTTCGATTACATCGTTGAGTTTTACCGGCACTGCTATTCCCAAGCCTCCCTTGCCTAGATTTTGCGCTCAATTTTGGGTTAGAGAAAAGCGTTTTCCTTTTGCGCTGAAGAAAAACCACAAACCATAAACACCCAGGGCGGTTCCGAGTGGAATGATGGGCATCACCACGATCGCGGCAATGATTCCCCACAATCGCGCCCCTGGTTTTCGCTTCAGCATTTTCCAACTCGCGAGCGCCGGAGGCAATACACAGATGAGTCCCAGCACACCATAAAAGATCACCGTGAAGATCGCGCCGAGAATTCCGAACCCTGCTTGATTCGAGTCGCCTGTTTCATTGGCGATAGTGATTCCCATGGCGACGAACACGCCAACGCTGACGAGTGCTAGTAATAAGAAGGTGAACAGAAATATGGCGGCGAACGCTGCAAAGCCGTAAGCCAGAATCTTGTTATGGGGAATGTCAGTCATCGTCACGCAGAAGACAGAAGTCAGAAGACAGAAGACAGAAGTCAGGAGAGTTCATCCAAAGAAGCCCGCTCGATAAGTAGGCGAGCGGGCATCTTTTGTTACACGGGTGAGTGTTAACTCATCGTTAATGTTTTGAATGTTTTGAGTGTAGGGCGTGGTTCGCTTTCTTAGCGGGGCGGCCCTTTAGTTCAACGAGAATAACTTCCATTGGCTGTGTGCCTACGTTCTCAGGCTGATGAGTAACCGCCGGTGTCCACATCACGTCGCCGGCTTTTCGAGTGACGTCCTGAGTTGTGCCATTTGGAAGTGTAAACTTTCCAGTGAGATCA
>JALZOO010000623.1 GCA_030913905.1 Acidobacteriota bacterium | reverse complement strand
CGATTGCGGCCATGCCCCTTTTCAGAAACTCATCCTTCACATCACGCATGACGACGGTGTAGCCTGCGCGCGCAGCCTCTTGGGCGATTCCATTGCCCATCGTGCCTGAACCGATCACTCCGATGATCTCCGCCACGTCTATCTCTCCACCACCGCTAATGTTGTTTGTAAAAGCTGCGGCCCGGCTCGTTGAAGAAAAACCAAAAACTGTAACCACAAACGAACGGGCCAAAAGGAAAATACATGGCCCCCGCTACCGCTGCCAGCAGCGATGCGTTTTTTGCCCAGCCCTTGCGCCTAAGCAGAGCCCAACCTGCGATCAATGAAGGCGCAACGGCTAAGAAGTTCAATACACCCACAAGTAGCAAGCCAACCATCATGAAAGTTGCTTGCTCTTTCGGCATGGTTCCAATGCCCCAAAAAAAATAAAGAAAGCAAGACCAGCCGATTATCAGAGAAAGGCTGAAAACAGCGAACGCAATATGGGCGAGGGCTAAGTATTTATTGTGATGTTCGGCCGTAGCCATAACGGACCAAATGCACGCAAACTATCGCTCGACCGCCATTGCGACGGCGTTGCCGCCACCAAGGCACAGCGCAACAATGCCCTTGTGGGCATTACGGCGTTTCAACTCGTAAAGCATTGTAGTCAACAGTCGCGAACCGGATTGACCAATCGCGTGGCCGAGGGCCACTGCGCCGCCGTTAACGTTAACCCGAGCCGGATCCAGATTCAGCTCCTTGATAATCGCGACGGCCTGAACAGAGAACGCCTCATTCAGTTCGATTAGATCGACATCACCTAATGACCAACCGGCCTTCTTGACGACCTTCTGGATGGCTTCCACCGGCGCCATCATCACCAACTCCGGCGCAATTCCGGAGGTTGCCTGGGCCACGATGCGCGCCATCGGTTCGACTCCCATTGCCCGTGCACGTTCAGAGGAGGTAACCACAACCGCCGAAGCGCCGTCGTTCACGCCGGGTGCATTACCCGCGGTTACCGTTCCGCCTTCCTTCTTGAACGCCGGCTTTAGTCTGCCTAAGGCCTCTAATGACGTGTCCTCACGAACGGTTTCATCCGTGTCGAAAACTACGGGCGCGCCTTTCTTTTGCGGAATTTCAACCGGCACAATCTCATCCTTGAACTTGCCTTCTTTGATTGCGGCGGCGGCTTTGCGATGCGAGTTGAGCGCGTATTCGTCCTGTTCTTCTCGTGTAACGTGGTAACGATCCGATACTACCTCGCCTGTGCAACCCATGTGGTAGTCGTTGTAGACGTCCCAAAGCCCGTCATGAATCATCGCGTCAACCAGGACGCCGTTTCCTAAGCGATAACCTTCGCGCGCCTTTGGAATCAAGTAAGGCGCATTCGACATTGACTCCATGCCGCCGGCAACAACGATCTCCGTGTCGCCCAACTGAATTCCCTGGGCGGCCATCATCACCGCCTTCAGGCCCGAGCCGCAGACCTTGTTAACGGTCACCGCGGACACGCCAAACGGAATGCCACCATGGAGTGCGGCCTGGCGAGCGGGATTCTGGCCCAGTCCAGCCTGAATCACACACCCCATGATGACCTCATCAACCTCTTCGACCGGCACACCCGCACGGTTCACGCTTTCCCGGACCACGATCGCGCCGAGATCGGTTGCGGCAAAGCCCTTCAACGAGCCCAAAAACTTTCCGACTGGTGTTCTGACCGCGCTGATGATTACTGGTTGTTTAATATCGCTCATCAATTCTCCTGCCGCAGTGTTTCTATGGTTTACGATTACTATTTAGCCGAAGGGGTGTCAAGGAAGCGGATCTCGCGAAACGCTCCAGAAAGCGTCAAGCGAAAATGGTTGATCCTGAATCGCATTTCCTCTGTGCGTCCTCTGTGCATCTGTGTCTCTGTGGTAAATGAACCTCAAAGAAAGACTCACCACAGAGACACAGAGGACACGGAGGGGGCACAGAGAAGTTTCAAATGAGGACACGCCAACAAAAGGTCGCTCAATTGATAACCCTGACAAGCGAATGGTAGACTCGCGCTGCTATTCAATCTCAAAACATTTATCCCGATTATCAAACATGCAGGCCCTAATTCTTGCCGGCGGTAAGGGCACGCGCCTTCGTCCGCTTACGGTCTACACACCCAAACCGATTGTGCCCATTTGCAATCGTCCCTTTCTGCTCTACCAGATCGACACATTGCGACGCGCCGGGATTACCGACATCACTCTGTCGCTGTCGTATCAACCGAACAAGATTGAGCAACTTCTCGGTGACGGATCTGAGTACGGCGTGAAACTTAAATACACCGTCGAGCCGCAGCCGATGGGCACGGCGGGCGCCTACAAGTTTGCCGAAGATCTAATTCGAGAACCGACAGTCGTCTTCAACGGCGACATCCTTACGGATCTCGATCTCAAGACGGTTATTCGCGAACACAACGAGCATCAGGCCACCGCCACAATCGTTTTGGCGCCGGTCGATAACCCATCGTCGTACGGGGTGGTGGAAACGGAACAGGACGGCAGGATCAGGCGTTTTTTGGAGAAACCGAAGCAGGACGAAGTCACCTGCAATACGATTAACGCCGGCACATACATTCTCGAACCGAAGGTCCTCGACATGATTCCTGCCGGTGAGAATCATTCTTTCGAGTACGGACTTTTCCCAGAGCTTCTGAATCGAAAAGAAGATTTTTTCGCCCATATCCCTTCGCGAACTTACTGGATCGATATCGGCACTCCCGAGCGTTATTTGCAAGTGCACCACGATCTATTAGCCAACCGCGTCGGCCGCATACACATAAAGGAACGGCGTGGAGATTTTGATTCCGCAACCGTCGCTGAAATTGACGAGCTCTCCATGATTGGAGACGGTTGCCAGATTAAACCCGGTGCGCAGATTGTTAACTCCGTCCTCGGCCCTGGATGTTTCCTTGAGGAACGGGCGCGCGTCGAGAACTCGATCATCTGGCCACACACACGAATCGGCACCGCGGCGGAAGTTTCAGGCGCAATTGTCGGACGTGGTTGTCATATTGGGCGCTCGGCGTTTGTTGGCAAAGGATCGGTCCTGGGAGATAAGACTTCACTCACCGACTACACCATTACCGGATACACAAGCTCCTAGTTTGAACTTGAGGAGTTTGGGCCGTAAGGAAAAGCGATCCACGAACTAACACGAAATTTCACGAAAAAGGCTTAGTGTTGGTTAGTGTCTTTTAGTGGATCGTTGGACTGCTTCCGGGATTCAGAACTGTATGGACGATTTAGCTCCGATCAAATTTGGCACGGATGGTTGGCGCGCGGTAATCGCGCGCGACTATACCTTCGCGAATGTGGAGCGTGTGGCCCAGGCCTATGCCGATTATCTCGCTAGGACCAAAGAGGCGTCGCTCCTCGATCAACTCGTAGCTGTGGGCCAGGTAAGCCGCGACGAAGCTGAAACTGAAATGTTTCGCGGAGTCGTCAGCCGGGCGACTCATGATGTGTCTGCCCTGGTGGTAGTCGGTTACGATCGTCGTTTTCTTTCGGAAGAATTTGCGCAACGCACCGCCGAGGTTTTGGTTGGCAACGGCTTCCGCGTGGCCGCTTTTCAGGAAGCCATGCCAACTCCGCTTATTTCATGGGCCGTTAAGGACCTGAAAGCCGACGGCGGAGTTGTAATAACAGCCTCACACAATCCGGCGAACTTTAATGGCTTCAAGATCAAGGCGCCGTGGGGCGGCAGCGCGTCGCCGGAAACAACTTCCGCGGTTGAGAAGTTGGTAGATGCCAATCCTCCCAGGCGCGCCGATGTTTCAGCCGACACCCATCAACAACTGGAACCCTCGATCGAGAGTTACAAGGCGCAGATTTCTTCATATATCGATCTCGAACGCGTGCGGAGCTCATCATCTTTCGTAGTAGTCGATCCAATGCATGGCACGGGCAGCAAATGGGTTGAAAGCTTCTTAGTTGGCGGCGAGCTTAAGGTGGAGACTATTAGGGCCAATCGTGATCCACTCTTCGGCGGAGTGAATCCGGAACCAATCGACGGCAACCTCGCGGCACTAAGACGCCGGGTGGTTGAGACCAGGGCGCTGGTGGGATTGGCGACCGACGGCGATGCCGACAGAGTCGGCGCCGTAAATGAACTGGGCGAAACGATGACGATGCATCAGGTCGTCCCACTCATACTGCTGCATCTTGTGCGACAGCGAAAGATGAGCGGCGGCATCGTCAGAACTTTTTCGCAATCCGTGCTGTTGAAGCGAATCGCCGCTGCGCACGACCTGAAACTTTACGAAACGCCGATTGGTTTTAAATACATCGCCGAGCTAATGCTCAAAGACGACATTCTGATCGGCGCAGAAGAATCTGGCGGCATTGGTGTGAAGGGTCACATTCCCGAGCGCGACGGCATATTGAATTCGCTTCTCTTCCTCGAGGCCATCGTCACCGCCGGTCTCCCGCCGTCAGAGATGCTGGCTGAACTTCATCGAGAGTTTGGCGAGTTTCACTTTGCTCGAAAAGATCTGCACGTCGAGACTATTTCCGGCCAACAATTCGTCGAGGCAATCGCGAAGA
Source organism: Acidobacteriota bacterium (assembly GCA_030913905.1). Classification (GTDB taxonomy): domain Bacteria; phylum Acidobacteriota; class Blastocatellia; order Pyrinomonadales; family Pyrinomonadaceae; genus PSRF01. The sequence continues at coordinate 1,661 of JALZOO010000623.1, read as the reverse complement.
ATCCTCCATTGGAGCTCGCCGGCTACGATGTGGCTGGCATTGAGACAATGGATGGAACCAAGTTGCTGTTCGACGACGAGTCGTGGCTGTTGTTTAGACAATCCGGAACCGAGCCTGTGCTGCGGATCTATTCGGAAGCAACCAGCGTAACAAAGTCACATGCCTTGTTAGAGGGGGGCGAACAATTGGCGCGGGCGATTTGATGGGGCAATTAACAGTCAATGAGCGGGGACAGTTCGTGGCAGGCCCGAAGGGCCGCCAGTTAATAGCCACGCCCGTTAGGGCGTGGTTGGCGTTGGTAGTGATGATTCTTGAGGCCCGAAGGGCCGGCACTAACAAGCATCGATGCCTTTACAGCCCCCGGTTGGCCTCCAATCAAAACGAATTCTGCCGGCCCTACGGGCCTCTCAAAGCAAAGATTTGTCTTGTCACTTTCTCCACGCCCTGACGGGCGTGGCTATTGACTGACGGCCCTTCGGGCCTGAGGTACCTAACGGCGCCTCCCGCTGGGTGCAAACGCACGAATGGTCCCTATTGACTGAGGCCCTCATGCCGGAACTACCAGAGGTTGAACATGTGGTGCGCGCGCTCAGACGCGCGATTGTGGGACGACAGATCGTTGCGAGCGAGGTCAAGCTTCCAAAGCTGGTTACGCCCACTTCAACTTCAGCTTTCAATCGCAAGATCAAAGGCTCGCGCATCCAAAGTGTTACGCGCCGCGGTAAATTCATTCTCATCGAGCTCGATTCTAATCGCATATTAGCTGTGCATCTCCGCATGACCGGCGCATTCCTGGTGCTGACACCGGAAGATGCGTTACCGCGCCACGCGCATGCGATCTTCTACCTCGACGATGAGCGGCGTTTGGTATTTCGTGACCAGCGACAGTTTGGCGTAATGCGGTTAGTAGCGAAAACGCGACTCGGTAAGACGAAAGGAATTACCGAACTGGCGCCCGAGCCCTTCTCGGAAGAGTTCAGTGTTGACTACCTGAAACAAACCTTGGCGCGCTCGCGTCGAACCTTGAAGACACTATTGTTGGACCAAACGAGAGTGCTTGGGCTCGGAAATATTTATGCCGCAGAGGCGCTGTTTCGCGCCGGCGTTAATCCATTCAAGATCGCGTCGGAACTTTCGTCTCAACGCGTCGAGCGCCTACACCAGGCAATCCGCGATGTACTGCGCGCGGCTGTGTCGGGAAACTCGGCACGTCGACTGAATCTCGAGAATCCGAATGGCTTTTCCTACGGTGAAGCTTTTGGAAAGGTGTGGCAGGTATATGAACGAGAAGGCGAGGCTTGTTTCAAATGCGGCACTCGGATCCGGCGTTTGACGCACGGCGGGCGATCAACTTATTGGTGCCCGAAGTGCCAAAAACGTTGAAAGCTCGCCAGATAACCTATTCGCTTTGTGCTAAATACGTAGAGTCTCGCCTCTTGAATAGGTCCGACGTATAATTACGGCCATGAAAATCAAAGTCGTAGTTCACGAAGCAGAAGAGGGTGGTTACTGGGCAGAGGTTCCCGCCATACCGGGATGCGCCACGCAAGGCGAGACTTTCGAAGATCTGCTTCACAATCTCTATGAAGCAGTTGAGGGTTGCTTGTCTGTTGACATTTCGTCAGTGCAAGTCAGCGGAGATGATCGAGTGCTGGAAATCG
>JALZOO010000495.1 GCA_030913905.1 Acidobacteriota bacterium | reverse complement strand
GTTTGCGGCAAATAATAATCTTCCAGGGGCGGCGAATAGGGCACTGGCGTATCAATCGATGCCACGCGTACCACCGGCGCGTCCAGCCATTCAAACGCTTCTTCAGCTATGGTGGCCGCAATCTCGCCGCCAATACCGCCGGTGCGCGATGCTTCGTGCAAAACGATGGCCTTGTTTGTCTTCTTCACGCTCGCAAGAATTGCCGGCTTATCAAGCGGCGCCAGCGTGCGAAGGTCGATCACCTCAACGTCCAGTCCTTCTTTCTCAAGCTCCTCCGCCGCATCCAACGCGGTCAGGACCATCGCGCCAAAAGTGATAATGGAAAGATCACGGCCTTCACGCACAGTGCGTGCTTTGCCAATCTCCACAATGTAATCCTCGGTCGGTAGTTCTTCTCTCAACCGCGGCAGGCGATAGAGTTTCTTGTGTTCGAAATACAAGACCGGATCGGGATCGCGAATCGCAGCCTTGATCAGTCCTTTAGCATCGTAGGCGCTCGAAGGTTCCACAATCTTCAGTCCGGCCGTGTTCAGGAAAAATGCTTCCGCGTTCAATGAGTGGAATGGGCCAGACCTGACTCCGGAACCACAGGGACCACGAAACACCGCCGGGATGTTAGCGCCCCAGCGATAGCGACACTTGGCCGCGTAGTTTGTTAACAGATCGAATCCGGCCGAGATAAAGTCGATAAACTGAAACTCCGCCACCGGCCGCATGCCCATGAGGCCAGCTCCGCACGCTGCGCCAACAATTGCTGCCTCGGAAATCGGCGTGTCGATCACACGCCCTTTCCCAAACTCGTCAATCAGGCCGTCAGTAACCTTAAACGCTCCGCCATAGGCGCCCACGTCTTCCCCAATGACGAAGACGCTCGGGTCACGTTCCATCTCTTCCCAGATTCCCTGGCGAATCGCTTCGACAAGCGTGGCCTGCCCGCCGCGCTCAGGCCGCGCTGATTTGTGCTCTTTCTTGGTTACGGTCGCCATAAACAGTCTTCAGTCTTCAGTCTGGAGTCGCCAGTCTTCAACTATTCGATCTCAATACCGCGTTCCTTGGCAATCCCGCGCGCCTTCATGACAACGTCGTCGTCAACTGGTTCGGCGCCGCCCATCCAACCCTGAACCTCTTCCACGGGGCGGCCCAACGCAAGCGCCAACTTCTCGTCGCTGCCGTCGAATCCGGCATCGCGCAAGCGCCTCAGCATTTCGCGTCCCTCATTCTCGCTAGTGCCTTGATCGTCTACCGCGTTGTTCCCATTGTTTTCGTTATCACCCATTGTTGTCCCCTGCCTCCTGCTTCATGCTTCTTGCTTGCTGCTCACTGCTCACTGCTCACAGCTCACTGTTTCAAAACTTCCGGCCGGAACGCCGGCTTCACGATGTTGTTGTCGAAAACTCCGTAGGCCGCCTGTTCGGCCTCAGGCATGGGCGAAGATTCGGCCCACGCACAATCCTCTTCAATCTCGCGCATCACCTGCGCTGTTATCTCTTCAAGCTTTTCCCTGGTGGCGATTTTCTGCTCAAGCAAATATCGCTCGTAACGATCGACCGGATCGTTGTTCTTTTCCCACCACTCAATTTCGCCCTTGGGCACATAACGCTGATCGTCGTGTTCAGCATGCCCTTTTCGCCGGTAGGTCTTAGCTTCAATTAACACGGCGCCGCCACCGCGTCTCGCCACTTCAGCCGCGCGCTTCGTTACTTCGTAGCAGGCAACCACGTCGTTTCCATCAACAATGTGCGCCGGAATTCCATAACCGGCGGCCTTCTCGGCCAGGTCTCTTACTGCCGTCTGCAAACTAGTCGGCGTGGAATACGCGTATTGATTGTGCTCGGCAATCACGATCAACGGCAGGCGCTGCACGGCTGCGAAGTTTAGTCCTTCATGAAACGCACCGGTGCTCATGCCGCCATCACCAATGTAGGCAATGGCCACCGTTCGTTTTTTTTGCATGCGGGCACCGATTAACACGCCCGTCATCACCGGAATCATGTCACCGAGATGCGAGATTGGGCCAATGAACCCTTTCTCCATATCACCGAAGTGAATGTTTAGATCGCGTCCACCTGATGGCCCCCAGGCCTTCGCCATGTACTGCGCGAAGACTTCGCGCGGGCGAATTCCTTTCACCAGCACAGCGCCGAGATCTCGAATCAACGGCGTAATGAAGTCTTTCTGCTCAAGCGCGTAGGCGCTGCCAACCGCGGTCGCTTCCTGGCCCAGCGAACGAAACACTCCGCCGACAACCTTTGTTTGTCGATACAAATTAACCAAACGCTCTTCTACCAGCCGCGTCAGCTTCAGGTAGCGATAAAGCTCGAGCATTTGCTCCGGCTTAAGCGTCGTCTCCGTGGTGCACGTCAGCGGGTTACCATTCGCCGGTTTGTGCGGCGCATATTTGGTGTTGACGCGCATCTGGAAACGCGGGCGACGCGGACCACGCGGCCCACGTCTGCGACGCGAGTGATCGCCCGCCGGCTTCTGCCTATCATTTGTCTTTGGTGTTTCGTCGTCCATATTCAAAGTTGACGGCGCTTCTATCTGCCGTCTTCAGACGGCTTGCCCGAAGGGCGATTAGCCCAGCCGTTTTATGGCTGGGTAGGAGCGTCAAATTTACAATGACAGCCCGTTTCAACGGGCTTTCTTGTTCTCAATTCCTTAAGGCCGTTGAAACGGCCTAGTGCAGATCATTAGCACTCGGCACCAGCCGTAAAACGGCTGGCCTAAGAGCCCTTACGGGCTAGCCACGTAAACGTGGCACGAATCCAAAGTACTTAAATATGCACTGCCAGGCCGTGCACTCCTTCGGCAGCTTCCATTACGGCTTCTGAGATCGTCGGATGTGCGTGCATAGTGCGACCGAGTTCTTCGGCTGTCGACTCAAGCTGCATTGCGACACACGCTTCGGCGATTAGCTCCGTCGCGTGTGGACCAATTATGTGCACGCCAAGAATCTCGTCGTATTTCTTTTCGCTGACGATTTTGACGAACCCTTCTTCTTCGCCGAGTATTCGCGCTTTGCCGGAAGCGGAAAACGGAAACTTACCAACTGCCACGTCATAACCCTGCTCTTTCGCTTTCGCCTCGCTCAGTCCTACGGAGGCAACTTCCGGATCGCAATAGGTGCAGTTGGGAACCAAACGAAGGTTAATGGGACGAACGTCTTTCTGCCCAGCCATGTGTTCAACCGCGACAATTCCTTCTTTGGAAGCGAGGTGCGCGAGTAGCGGAGTCGGAACTACGTCGCCGATAGCGTAAACGCCTTTCTCTGCCGTTTGCTGAAACTCGTCGACGCTGATAAAGCCTCGATCAACCTTGATCTTTGTTCCTTCGAGTCCAAGACCTTCGGTGTAGGGCATGCGGCCCACTGCTACCAGCAACATCTCCGCTTCGAGCGTGACGGCTTCACCTTTGGAAGTCTTACCACTCACGCGAACGCCTTTGTCGGTCTTTTCAAGTTTTTCCAGTTTCGTATCGACCTGCGACTTGATGCCTCTCTTGCGGAACGAACGCTCGAGATCTTTGGACACTTCTTCATCTTCGAGCGGGACCAATCTCGGCAGTAGCTCTACCAACGTCGTCTCTGCCCCAAAGCGCGAATACACAGACGCAAACTCAACACCTACTGCGCCCGACCCCATCACGATCAGCGACTTGGGCACGTCTTTGAGTTCCAGAATATGATCGCTGTTAACGACCTTGA
>JALZOO010000602.1 GCA_030913905.1 Acidobacteriota bacterium | reverse complement strand
CTATTTACTATTCACGATTTACGATTAACGGCTTTCAGCCATTCACGATTTACGGCTTCTTCCCTGGTTAATCCTTCCTCCAAAAGCATTGACAAGTTGGAGTTGCGTGACATAAAAGCGCCTTGTCTTTCCACATTCCAGTTTTGAGGAGCCTCCCAAATGAAAAAACTAACACTGCTGGCAATTCTGTTCTGCTGTTCTTTGGGTTTTGCACAGCAAGCCCAGGCGCAGGACAACTACACTGAAGGGCCTGTATGGTCGGTCAGCTATTACCGCACCAAGCCGGGTAAGTTTGACGAGTACATGAAGTACCTGCGAGGAAACTACGCGAAAAGCGTCGTGAAGCAAAAACAGGCCGGCATCATTGTTGACAGCAAGGTGCTAATCAACCCCGCCGTTAACGGCCCTAACGACTGGGACGTGGCCATAGCTTATCTTTATTCCGACTTTGGCCGGCTTAACTATAGCCAGGCTGTCGACGATCAGATGGACAAGATCACCGCGGAAATCACCGGTGAGAGGAATAAGGACAAGAGGCAAACAAAAACCGACGCTACCCGGTTCCCGCTGCGCGACTTTATCAGCACACGGTTCCTGCGCGAGGTAATGCTCAAACCCTAACCGTGAACTGTGAGTTCGGGGAACCGTGAATCGTTAAGATTAGTCCGCGTAGGTTCGCGGTTCCCTGTTTCCGTTCCTGTTTACGCTCACTGCTCACTGCTCACTATTTACTTATTCACCATTTACCATTTACTATTCCGCGTCCTTGCAACCGAGTGGCTCACGCCTCGCGCCCGACAATCTCACGCTTCGAGTGGGCCTTGATTCTTGACTGCGCTAATGCTTTACGCCGCTTCTTCAGTGGTTCTGAAGGATTTCTCTCTTCCCGCGGACGCAAAGCCCTATCTTTGAGAGCACAAATGTTTTGCACTGCAAACTGTTGAATCGGCGATCGGGAAACGGAACCCGATTTCGAAAAGGATGGAGGCCCACTTACGGCTTACTGCCTACTGCCTCTGCTTACCGCAGATTGCTTTTCAGATTAGGAGCTCACTATGAATGATCAAGCCGGATCTGGCGGCCCGAATCAGTCGCAACAAAATGAAGCGACTCCGCCCGATCTTTATGAAGCGCGAATTTCCGGAAGCCGCGAGACGCTAGCCAAACTCATGCAAACGTTTGAGCTGGACGTTGGCTGCCGGCACCCGCAGGTCGAAGCGAACCCGGATCGCACTGCCAGTGTGCTGGTCTACGTCACCAAAGAGCGCATCCGCGAACTCCAGGAGGCAGGTTACAAGGTGGAGACCCTGGAGAACGTTTCGGAACTCGGCCGACAGCGCCAGAAGGAAGTGGGCCAGGGCGACCGGTTCGAGGGCGGGCGAGTTGCGCCGCGGGGACTCGGCGAAAAACCCGGTTACGGCAGGAAGGGAGGGTTGGGGTCATGACTTTCTTGAATGTTGTCGAAATCGAATCGGCGTTGAGCGGCCTGGCCGCAACTTATCCCACTCTCTGCAGCCTAATCACACTTCCGCACTCGACCGCGGAGCGCCGCCAAAGTCACGCACTGCTGATCGGAACCGGCGACCATTGTCCGGAAGCGGGCGTACTCATCATCAGCGGCGCGCACGCGCGCGAATGGGGTGGCCCCGACATCTGCATTAATTTCGCGGCGGACCTGCTCGAGGCTTATAACTTAGGCACCGGGCTCGTCTACGGCGGAACGTCGTACACAGCTGGCCAGATCAAGTCGATCATCGAGCGGGTAGACGTGATTGTCTTTCCCGACATCAATCCCGACGGTCGTCACTACAGCCAGACCACGTTTGCCATGTGGCGGAAGAACCGGAACACAGCCAGCAGCGGTGGGGTGGCGAACAATATCGGCGTCGACGTTAATCGCAATTACGATTTCCTGTGGGACTTTAACACCGCATTCGCTCCAGGCGCGCAGGCTGGCGGTACACTTGCCTCCACCAGTCCCTCCAGCGACTTATTCCACGGCACGGCGCCCTTTTCTGAGCCGGAGACGAAAAATGTTCTCTGGTTGATCGAACGCTATCCACATGTCAATTGGTTCATGGATATCCACTCGTATGGCGGAGACATTCTGCATGCGTGGGGCGACGACACAAACCAGTCGACCGACCCGAGCAAGAACTTCACCAACCCGGCGTGGAACGGACAGAGAGGACTACCGGGAGATGCCTATGGCGAATACATCGGCGCCTGCGACCTCGCGAAGGTAGTGTCTGCGGGAAACGCCATGAGTGCCGCTATTGCCGGAGTTCGCGGAGAAACTTACGCAGTGGCCCAGGCCTTTTTTCTTCCGAGCTGGGGGAGCACCTATCCCACGTCCGGCGCCAGCGACGATTGGGCCACCAGCCGCTATTACGTCAACCCCCGGAAGAAGAAGGTCAACTCCTACTGTGTCGAGTTTAATAGAGTGAAGACTTTCTTTCCGACGTGGGCCCAGATGGAACCGATCATCCTCGATGTAGACGCAGGTCTGGTCAGACTCTGCCTGCGTGCTGTTCCAAGATTCCTGCTCCCGAGATGGTGGTGCAATTTAGTGCGATGGTGGAACGAGGCAATTTGGCATCGAGTCTTTCCGCCAGAACTCTGGGGTCCATATGGGCCATGGGAACGGATCCGGCGCGTCGTCGAATCTATCTTCATTCCGATCGTTCGGCCCATCATACGCAACTCTCGCAATCGAAGGGACATGGGCTAGCACTTAGTGCGTATAGATTGAGTCAACGCTTGCTGATTGCGGTTCGCCGTTGTTGGCGGTATCACTGTTTGCCGTTTGCTGTTTACTGTTCGCTGTCTGCTGTCTGCTGTCTGCTGTTTGCTGTTTGCTGTTTGCTGTTTGCTGATTGCTCGTTCCCATTGACCGGCTCACGCCTCGCGCCTCCTTTCTCACGCATCGAGTGAGCCTTAGTTAACAACCGCTCAACTGCTTCGCACCGCACAATCCAGGCTCGGAGAACAAATGGACGATTACAGCAAACTGGCGTTGACCGTCTTGGCTTCCGGTGCAGGCGCCGCCATTGCGGGTTACTTTGGCGCTTTCTTCGGGGCAAAGAAGTTCCGGAATGAGAAGGCGTTCGAGGATCGTCTCGAGTGGTACAAGAAAACAGCAACCGCTCTCAGAAAGATAGTTTTTGACATTGATGTGGCCAACACATATCAAAGCGAAGGCGATGCTACTGGAAACTGGTTAGTGGTCCGGGAAGATGGATACATCCCATTGGTCCAACTTATCGATGAATCGGCCATATTTGCCACGCCTTTTGGGGTCGAAGTAATGGAGGATTTTGGACGTGAGCTTGAGAAGGTCTCCGAAGCTACTGATTGCTTCCAGCCTGAGATGATGAGTGGCGAGGAGCAACTTAATCAGTTGCACGATCTGCAGGTCAAGGCGGCAGAGACTAGGGCTAAACTCGCTACTGACATGAGGAAGCACCTCGGACTTGAGAAACTTGGCTAATGGGGGGCTGTGTCCTGTGCTGCAAGTTGTGAACCTATGAAGCAGATGTGAGCGGAAAGTTCTCGCCTGCTCCGCAAGCTTACCTGGCTGGTGTGTCTTGTCTGCTGATCGCTGATTGCTTCTGTAACTATTTACTATTTACCATTCCGCGCTCACGCCTCGCGCCACAACTCACGCGTCGAGTGAGCCCACAAATCCCAATCGAAGGTTCAAAGAAATGGATACTCGCGATCAAGTCCCCCCTAGTATTGCTCCCAAGGCAACTCCAATCACCGGGTCAATGCTCTATGACCTTGTAGCCTGCCCCCATCGTATAACGATGGACTTGTTCGCCGATCCTGCTGAACGCGACGCGGTTAGCCCGTTCGTTCAGCTGCTTTGGGAGCGCGGCGCAGCGCATGAGAAGGAAGTCGTCGCAGGAATCGGATACCCTTTCCTTGATCTCTCCATGTATGACGGCCTAGAGA
>JALZOO010000577.1 GCA_030913905.1 Acidobacteriota bacterium | reverse complement strand
CGCTCGCCTGCCATTTTCAATTTCCAGGAAAACGATCCGCGGCACTGGACTGACGAAAAGGCGCTTTGGGTAAACGCCGAGTACATCCGCAACATGCCGGTGGAAGAGTTGCTGCCGATGGTGAAGGACGAGTTGCGCGCAAATAAACTCTGGCGAGAGGAATACGAGGACGACGATCGCGGGTGGTTCATGAAAGCCGTCGAACTGATCCGCCATCGCTTCTTCACGTTGAAAGATTTCTCCGGGCAGGGACGCGCGTATTTTTCTGACGACTTCAATTTCGAGGAAGCCGCCATTGGCAAGAATCTGCGGAAGGATCCCGCTCTCAAGGAGCTCTTGCCGGCATTGGCAGGTCGTTTAGAAGAAACCGACCCGTTTACGGCTGAAACTGTTGAAGCTACCCTGCGTCAATTTGCGGATGAATCAGGCCTAAAGGCCGGATTGCTCATTAACGGTTCGCGAACGATGTTGACAGGTCAGGCTGTCGGCCCATCGATGTTTGAAGTATTTGAGATACTGGGACAGAAGCGGTCGGTTGAAAGGCTGCGAAGTGGGGTACCATGGTTCGACGCTTCCAACGCTCTTGGTGATGTATAAAACATCACGGTCGAATCGATCATAGACGTCAGATTCTGGAGGAATACCTAATGCTCAAGAGATTACTACTCGGCACGCTCTTAATTTTCGCCGCCTCAACCTCAACAGCTTTGGCGCAAAACAGCAATTCCTCTCAGACTGTACGACCTCGCACGACTACGACTCCCTCAAACACCAACAAGTCAACGGCAGATTCGGGGCGCAGCACCGATGTTCAGCAACCAAAAGCCGCGCAGCCAGCGGCTAAACGGACCGAAACAAAGCCGCGCGTGGTTGCGGCAGAGACTCCCGGGTCGCAGAGTGTGGTTGCCGCTTTCAATGCTTTGATAAATGGAATCCGACGCGCCGACGTCAAGGCGGTGTCGAATGTTTATTGGAACTCGCCTCGCCTGCTGCTCTTCAACAACAACGGGACCGTGACGAAGGGTTGGGAGCAGATGCGGAAGAACCGCGAGAGTTCATATCGCGATATGAAAGATGTGAAGCTCGACGTACGCGACCTGGCAATCACCATGCTTGGTCGCGACGGCGCGGTTGTGACGTGCCTATGGACACAGTCTCAAACCTACAATGGCGCACCCGAAACGGCCACTGGCCGTATGACCCTGGTGTTTAGAAGGGTCGGCAAGGATTGGAGGGCCATTCACCTGCATACATCCGCCGACAGACCTGACCCATCGCGGGTGTTGCCATCGGAACAAGCTTCTCCAACGTCTTCATCTACTCCCTAACGCGACCTTTTCTCGTAACGCAAATTTTATTTGCGTTTTCCCTCCTGAAGAGTCGTGCTCAGGTCGGAAGAATGTGGCCTTCAAATGGAGAAGGCAGGAGGAGGCGCAGCAGTGCCTGGTGATGAGTCAACTCCTTGGAGTGCGGCGGCCTGGCGCCGCTTTGCTGTGCTGAACTTGTCGTCACCTTTGTTGGAATTGAAATACTTGGGGGGTCGCGTTGGATCCGCACCGCAATCGCGGCTGCTGGCCTAGCGTAGGCCAAAGCGGCGCCAGGCCGCCGCACTCCAAAGAGAAGCCCGTTACGCGAGGGTCACAAAAGTATGAGGCCCTTTCAACGTGTTCAATTGAAAAGTCTTCTGGCAAAGTGAAAAGCCGTCCATGATCTTGCTGACCATGGACGGCTTCGGTGTACTGTTGGGATTGGCCTGAGGCTGACTGTGTGTTCATCCGAAAAGGAGGAGCACTATGCAGTGAGACTACTGAACCTTAATCCTAACGAGTTAGATTTCTGGTTCAGAGGTCAGGCCGCAGCCACCTCACTGTGATAAGAACTCATATGTTTTGAATCACCTCCTTTCCAGTGTTGCCGCGATAATAAAATACAAGCGCGAAAGCGTCAAATGCTTTTTACAGCCGCGCCAGAGTCGCAATATTTATTACGTTTCTTATTGACTACCAAATCTCTCAAAGACCTTCTGTCCGCCAACGTACACCCGCCACGGATGCTCTATACCAAAGAAGTACGCAATCTCGCGGTAGTCTTGGCAATCATGAATCACAAAATCTGCCGCTTTGCCCGTCTCGAGTGATCCGAACTGCTCGCCGCGGTTCAAACTGTAAGCTGCATTGATTGTCGCGGCAGTGATTCCTTCAGCCGGAGTCATCTTCATGTGCGTGGATGCAATCGAGAGGATCATCGGAACGGAGGGTGTAGGTGAAGAGCCTGGATTGAAGTCTGTAGCCAGCACGACGGCCAGACCGGCTTCAATCATTTCTCGCGCTGCCGGATAGCGCCTTAAACCCAACGCATACACGGAGCCTGGCAACAGAACCGGCTGAACTCGGGCAGCCTTCAACGCTGCGATTCCCTCGGCGTCGGTATGTTCAAGATGATCGGCTGTGACGGTGCCGAGTTCGGCTGCCAGTCTTGCTCCTCCTGACAAAGAAAGCTGATCCGCATGCATTTTCAAGCCAAGTCCGTGACGCCGCGCGGCGGAGAGTATCTTCCGCGACTCATCAGTCGTGAACACTTTTTCTTCACAAAAGACATCGCAGAACTCGGCGAGTTTCTCCTGGGCCACCCTCGGCAACATCTCGTCTATCAACAGCGAAACGTACTCGTCGCGCCTGGACTTGTATTCCGGAGGCACATCGTGGGCGCCGAGGAAGGTGGGAACGTATCGAAGCGGCGTTTCGCGATCGAGCTGGTTGATCGCGCGCAGGATCTTCAACTCATCTTCCAGGGTCAGTCCATAACCGGACTTGGCTT
>JALZOO010000539.1 GCA_030913905.1 Acidobacteriota bacterium | reverse complement strand
GCACAAACGAACGAGATTTAATAGTCGGGGGCCAGGCGGTGATCGAAGGCGTAATGATGCGCACTCCCAACGCCTACGCTATCGCCGTGCGTAAAGCCGACGGCACGATCGTCAACATCGCGGCGCGTTTACCAAAGTGGAGCGACAAGTATCCGATACTCAAGTTGCCTGTGTTGCGCGGCAGTGCCGTCCTGGTTCAATCGATGGGACTGGGAATCAAAGCTTTGAACTACTCCGCCAACGAAGCCTTCGCCGACGCTGAGGAGGCTGAAGCTGAGGAAGTAAAGATCGCTTTAACGCCGGCAGTCATAGAGGGTGAAGGTGATTTTGCCGGAATCACGGGAGCGGTACCGGGACTGTTTCCTGTCCCGACGCAAAAACGCGCGAAGGACGAGATGAAGAAAGGGACCACGGCTGCCGCCGCGGGCTCGATCGTATTCGCGATAATGTTCAACATCCTGCTCTTTGTTGCTGCGCCACTGCTTCTCACTAACGCCCTCTTCATCGCAGCCGGTTGGGCTCCATCGCCAACTGCAACGGTTGCGACGACTCAGCAGGCAGCCGGCGCGAATTCCGACAGTGTCTCAAACGTGCAGACCGGCGCCGCTTCCGCAGACGAAGCGTGGTATGCGACCGGATGGCGAACCGTTAAGACCTACCTGCATCCGGTGAGGCCGTCGGTTGCTTTTAACTTGATCGATGGTGTGATCCGAATGACGTTCTTTCTGATCATGATCTTCAGTTTTTCTTTGCTGAAGGACATCAGGAGAGTGTTTGAGTATCACGGCGCAGAACACAAGACTGTGTTCACTTGGGAAAAAGGTCTACCGTTGACAGTCGAAAACGCTCGACCACAGCCGCGGCAGCATCCGCGTTGCGGCACGAGTTTTCTGATGGTGGTCATGCTGGTATCAATCGCATTGTTCTCGGTCATAAAGTTTGATTCGCTCGTCTATAACTTTCTGGTGCGTCTGGCACTGGTGCCATTGGTCGCCGGGATTTCTTACGAGATCATCCGGCTGTCGGCGAAGAAGGAGAGCGGCTGGTTTTTTAAAGCTATTACGCGCCCCGGTGTCTGGCTGCAGAACATCACTACGCAGGAGCCGGATGACAAGCAACTCGAGGTCGCGATCGAAGCTTTGAAAGAATCATTGAAACTGGAACCGCAAACGGGGGAGCCAGCACTCGCCCCTTTGTCGTGATTCCGTTTCGTTTAGATGCCGGACTTGTCCGGCATACACTGGCGGCACAAGTGCCGCCTCTAAACAGGGCACAGGGTATCAGCACAAGGCCCGCCGCTAAACGGATCATTTAAAGACGCGTTGTAACGATATGTTAGAGAGACTTGAACAAATCGAAGCCCGTTACGAGGAGATTGCAAATGAGCTCTCCTCGCCCGAGTTGCTTGCTGACCGCGACGCCTACACAAAGGCGACGCGGCAACACCGCACTCTGGGTGAGATCGTCGAGAAGTATCGGACCTGGAAATCTCTCAGAGAAGAGTTCGCAGGAGCGCAGGAACTCTTGAACGGCGCCGAGGATGACGAAATGCGCGAGATGGCGGGCCAGGAAGTGGAAACGCTTCAGCAGAAACTTGAAGCAATCGAGACTGAATTGAAGATTCTACTTGTGCCGTCAGATCCCAACGACGAGAAGAATGTCATCCTCGAAATCCGCGCCGGTACGGGCGGCGACGAAGCTACGCTTTTCGCAGCCGATATGCTTCGCATGTACGCTCGTTATGCTGAGCGGCAGGGCTGGAAGTTCGAAGTACTCGACGCGTCGGAGTCGGGAATTGGCGGCATGAAGGAAGCCGTTGTTTTGATCGAAGGCGAGAAGGTCTACTCAAAGATGAAGCACGAGTCTGGCGTTCACCGCGTCCAACGCGTGCCGCAGACGGAAGCCAGCGGTCGTATCCATACATCTGCCATCACGGTCGCGGTGCTTCCCGAAGCGGAAGAAGTTGACGTCAAGATTGATCCAAAGGACCTGCGGATCGACACCTTCTGTTCTTCTGGCCCCGGCGGGCAATCAGTGAACACGACCTATTCGGCCGTTCGCATAACACATGTGCCAACGAATGTCGTTGTTTCAATGCAGGACGAAAAGTCTCAAATTAAGAACCGCGAGAAAGCGATGCGCGTCTTGCGTGCGCGCCTGCAGGAGATTGAGGAGCAGAAGCAGCACGACGCAGTCGCCAGCGAACGACGTTCGATGGTCGGTTCGGGCGACCGGTCGGAGAAGATTCGTACATACAACTTCAAAGAAAACCGCGTTACCGATCATCGCATCGGCCTTACCGTTCACCAGTTGGACCTGGTGATGGAAGGCAATCTCGATGAATTCATTCAGGCCCTCATCAGCCACGATCAAGCAGAGAAACTCAAGAACGAAGCGGTTGCCGCGTAATCGAGTTGATCGGTTCCGCCTCTTCGTAACCCAAACTGTTAGTTTGCGTCGACGTAACCTGCAGACCTTCTCGTAGGTAGTGGGTGACTTTAGTTTCGTACTCTCATTAGCCCGGTGGATTTAAGGGCACCACCAAATCCAAAACCGTTTAAACGGTTTCCTGCTTGGTTCGGCTTGACTGATCACCGGGCTAAAGCCACGGTGCTAATGAGAATTCAAACTGACTCACCACCTTTCTCCCCAACCCAACACGCAAACTAACAGTTTGCGTTACACTCCCAGAATATGCCTTCTACCCACGTCATTCTCATTCGTCACGGTCAATCCCAGGGCAACGCCGAAGGCCGTTTCGGTGGGCACACTGACACGCCGCTTTCTCCGAGAGGTCGTAAGCAAGCGGCGGCGACTGCGCGAGCATTGGAATCGGAAAAGTTCAGCGCCATTTATTCCAGCGATCTTCCGCGCGCCATTGAGACTGCAACTCCACTCGCCAAACTCACAGGCGCGCCGCTGATAACTACTGATGCCTTTCGTGAACGCAGCGTTGGCGTAATGGAAGGTCTCACGTTTGAGGAAGCGGCAGAACAGTATCCGGAACAGTATCAGGCTCTGCTTCATCGCGACTTCGAACACGTGCTGAAAGGCGGGGAAAGCTACCGGCAGACTCTCGATCGTGCGTCGCGGGCGCTGGATGAAGCGATTGAAAAGCACAAGGGAGGGCGCATTGCAGTCTTCACACACACGGGAGCAATCTGCATTCTAATTCTGCACCTGATGGGCGCACTGGATGCACCGGATCTAAAACCAGTATGGATCGCCACCTCCAACTGTGGGATTGCTCGATTTGATTTGCGAGATGATGGGTTTATTCGCGTTCTTAATATCAACGACACGCGCCATCTGGTTGGAATCTAGTCGCTCGCTGCGAGGCGCGCACGCTCCGCAGTAGTCCAACCGCAAAGTAGTTTCACATCGGCCGGCGTAAGCTCCGAACCGGGATGGAGAGGTGTATAAGAGCTCAGCGGCATCGCGCCAGACTTCACTTCCTTACAAATTGCGCTCAGCATCTCTCCGGCTTCGCGGCGATCATGTCGACCCCATTCAGAGAAATTTAAGTGGCTCCGTCCATGGTTCACATGATCGATAACAAACCATGAGACCGGCGCAACTCTGCTGTACCACGGCCAACGCGTCTTGTTTGAATGACAATCGCTACACGACCGCTCAAAAATAGCGCCGACTGGCTGACTCACCTGCACGTGAGCAAACATGCTCTCCGAATCAGGTAGGGATGGATTACTCCGCGCCGGGCCAAAAAACTGGATCACCAGCACCAGGCAGGCGAGCCCCATTAAAAACCATTTCAGAATTCGTGCAGCTCTTTTCATGCTCGCGCTTTCCTGCCTCGCCACCAAACAAATGTCACCATCGCAATGACAGCCAAAGACACGGAAGCAATGACGTATTTCACGCGTCCGTCATCGGTGAGAGAGACAAGGCCTCGCTCCAGCGTCACTCCTGCGTTTGTAGTTAGCGATGTGCGCAGGCTTTTCTCTTGTTCGCCCCCAACGACTGCTACGATCGTGCTCTTACCGTCCGGAGTAATCTTCCGGATTCTTGGTCCGCTCGAAATGTTCGGCATCGTGAATCCAACTTCCAGGACGTAAAGATTCCCACCGGCCGTGGCCACGCCGGTTGGGAAGAAGGGTGCCTCGTTGCGCACCACGACGGAAACCTGCCCTCGCGCATCAATCTTCAACAGTCGACGATTACCGGCGTCAGCGACGAAGACGTTGCCTTCAGTATCCACGCATAAACCCGCAAGACTGCCGTACGCAGCCAGGAACGTGGGATCATCGTCCCTGGTCCTGAAGTCGAGACCCTGAGCAACGGTTGTTACAGTTCCATCCCTCGATACTTTTCGAACTGACTTGCCATCACTCAAATAAAGAGTGTCGTCTGCCGCGTAAAACATTCCGCCAACGCTGCCGAAGCGGGCAGCAGTTCCCTTGCCGTCGGCGTGTCCGTACGCGCTTCCGGCAAGCGTGGCTACCGTTCCGTCAGGAGTACGGCGCAGCAGAAGCGTCTGCGTCTTTGTGTGGTTATTTTGATCAATCCAATAGTTGTTGCCGTCCCGGTCGCGCCAAATGCTCATGCCGCGTGGTGGGTGTTCGGTTGGTTCAAGCAGCCAGGTGAACTGGCCTTGCGGCGTCATTTTCCAGACAGCGCTGGGCCAGGTCTTGGTCGAGGGGTTGTAGCTGATGTCGCCGCCGTAGATATTGTCCTGTTGATCCATAAACAACTCATGCACGTGCCTGCCGCCTTCGGCCGCGCGAAACACAGACAGCTTTCCATTGGTGTCGATCCTCCAAACTGTTTCGAGGTCACTAAAATAAACGTTGCCGTTGCGGTCGACGACGATGCCGGTCGCGGGATGCGCTTGTGCGCCTGAAGATGAGATTAGTATCGCGAAGACCGCGACCACGACTAATACAAGCTTGATTTTCATGTTCAACTCCGAAACCTCTAAGGTGAGGAATGTGGGCTTGCCTCCGCCTCACCTTGACTCGCATTCCAGCAGTGGGGCTAAACCACCTTCCTAGTGGGCAATGACTTCTCGAGCGCCTCAATCGAAAAAGCCACAGGGCGTCAATGTCCCGTACAATTCCTCGAACAGCGCTCAATTTTTATATCGCGAATAGCCCTCAAGACCCCGTCAGTTCCGCGGGCGAGAGTCAGGATTGAAGAAAAGTTTCCCGCTCCCACAACCTTGCCGCGCATGTCATTAGTAACAAACGGATCATCCTCAAAGTGGTATTCATCGATCCAATACTCCGGATAACCTGGGCCCGAAACGTAAGCGTGGATGTGCGCTGGATTCCGGCTCGCCGGATAAGAGCCGGGTTTGATGGTGCGAAATTCGTAACGGCCTTCTGAATTCGTACGCATCAGGCCATGAATCCGCGTGTTCCGATTGTCGCCTCCGGAGGTTGAATAAACCCCGGTCGCGTCAGTTTGATAAACAGAAAGATCGATGCCCTCGAGCGGTGTGCGTCCATCCGGAGCATAAATAGTTCCTGACACAATCAACGGCTCGCCGGGTTCTTTGTCGGAAACAATCGTCGTCTTCCAGGTCACATTACTCGGCTGTTCCGATCGGGAAAGCGACTGGGCGCGATTGCATCCAACCAAACCCAGTGTTCCTACCTCCAGCACCGGAACGGCTGCGGCAAACATGGCAGCCTGCTTTAAAAAACTTCTGCGATCAGG
>JALZOO010000472.1 GCA_030913905.1 Acidobacteriota bacterium | reverse complement strand
CCTGATGGTGCCGCATTGCAATCGTGAGTTGCTCGCGTGTCCAGCGGTATTTCGCTCTGCCAGGCTTCCGGCATACGAAGTATTACGAAGCGGTCTAACGCTGGGCATCAGCGGCGCGCACGAACCGCCGCCAGCGACAAGCCTTGCATAAGAGACATGCTGATTGCGCGTCCGCTGCATGCCTTTGTTCGGTGTCGTCGGCGAGGATTAGGCTGCTCGCAATAGCGACTTTTCAACTGACCTTGGTAAATCCACAAAGACAAAATACTCGGCTGGATAGAGGTAATCTTCACCGCTTTCATCCACGACGCGGATGTCACCCTCGGTGGCTGCATCCTCATCAGGCAGCACACGATAGATCTTATGAAGCTCAAGAGACGCTGGGTAGTCAGCATTACTAATGCAGACTGCGAATTTGAGAACTGGCTTTCTTTGGCTCATATAAGTTAATCCAGATAGAGCTTACGTTTCATTTCCTTTCGGCCTTTCCCATGGGCCTCATACCAATGCAATTCCGCCAAGCGTATTCTACCGCTTCGTAGGCGAACGTGAGCAACACCTTTCAACTTTCTCCAGCGACCTTTTCCATACATCTTCCGCAGCCGTGCAACATCCCGAATCTGCCGATTAATAGCAATGGGCTGGATCTGCGTAATCTCGCTGACGATTTCGAAGTTCATCAGCGGTTCATTTAATCAGGTACATCCGTGGGATTCAAGAAAGACACCGAACTAGATATTATGCCGCAGATCTGCGGTGCAAGTACGGAATCGGTGATCTTATACGGTGTCTGTTCGTCACCAGTTATCGTTTTCGACTGAGGTTTACTCTTGATGTCGTTCAATGTAGCGACGCGCAAACTCCACCAGGTGAGGGGTCTCCTTCAAGCCGATCTTCTTCACCTCTTCTTCTGCCGCTTCCACTTTCCAACCATCGCGCAGCACGCGTCGGATCATCCAGAATGCGCCCACACGAATGGCGCCGGCACAATGGATGAACGCGGGTCGGTTTGCCGGATCGTCTGTGATCTTCAGGAACTCCGTTGCCTGTTCATCTTTCGGCTCGCCGAAGACGACCGGAATGTTGAAATACTTCAGGCCCAGCTCTTTGGCACGCGCCTCTTCTTCCGCCGCTCGATGCTCGGTTGGCGGGCGCAGGTTAATGATGGCCTTCACGCCTTCGTCTTTCAGTTGCTGCAAATGCTCCAGACGTGGTTGACCGCCGGTACAGAATTGATCGTTGACTCGCAGAAAATTTCTAATCGGCGGAACCTTCTGCTGAGCTGCGACTGGCATCGCAAACAGGATGAGAAGACTGAAGATGAATCCTTCTGCCTTTAACATTAATTTCTCCAGGTTTCGTTTCGCATAAGAGCGGGGGCAAGCCCACCTTCCTGACCTCGAGCTGATTACAGTTGAGCTTGTGGTCCTCTACCGGAAAGGCTTTCAACGTAAAAGCAGTCGAGCAAGTTCGAGAGTCTCAAGGTTGGGAAGGTGGGCTTGCCCCCGCTCCTAACTGGCCCCGACGACTTTTCGTGCGAAGTGTCTTATCGCTTTCGCCCAATCGCAAACAAGCTCGCTGACGATCTGACATACATCACGCCGTCAGATAACGCCGGCGTGGCCATCAACAACTCGCCCATCGAGTTTGTCCCCAGATGATTAAACTTCTCGCCGGCAGCTACGACCAGCATCTCGCCGTCCTCGTTTGAAAGATAGATTTTGCCATCGGCTGCGATGGGTGAGGCGCTGAAGCCGCTACCGACCGTCGGCAGGCGTTGCCGATAAAGTTCGTTTCCAGTCTTTAAATCGTAAGCGTCGAAGGTTCCGTTATTCGCCAGCACGTAGAGAACGCCGTTGTAAATGAGCGGCGTCGGCATGTAAGACCCGCGGCCGGTCCGGCTCCAAACGATCGCGTCGCTGGCCGTCTTGCCTTCGGCGAGCGTGAGGTCGCCGCGAGCGTTAGGCCGCACGACAAAGATTGGACGTTCCGGTCCGCGGCCACTAGCGACGACAAACAAGCCTTCGCCGAAGATAGGCGTAGGCGCGGTAATCTTCGAGCTGCCGCCCAGTCGCCACAGTTCTTTTCCCGTGCTCGGGTCGTAGCCGCGTATGAAGTTTGAAGCGTTGGCTACGAGGACCGGTCCGTTCGGGGTGTTCGCGATTGTTGGCGTGCCCCAGGACGGAAGTTCATCACGATCGGTTTTCCAAACGGTCTTGCCGGTGGCCGCGTCGAGGGCCAGCAGGAATGAATCGGTTTGAGTATCGCATTGCAGGATGACCAGGCCGTTCCAAATGATTGGCGAACTCGCCGGCCCCCATTCGTATGTGGGAATGTCATAAGCTCCGAGATCGAGACGGCCCAGGTCAACCTTCCAAAGAAACTTGCCGTTGACGTCATACGTGTAAACGCCCTGCGAACCAAACCACGCGACCACGATACGGCCGTCAGTGGCGGGACTTGAATTGGCATAGGTAGACTTGATGTGGCGCTTGTCGACGGGCGGACCCTGATAAGCCGCGCGCTCCCAGTCAATTTTTCCGGTGCGTTTGTCCAGCGCATAAATCATCCAGCGATGGGCCGAGCGATCCTTGGAGGCGTCACCGTCGCCATAGAGACCGGGCCGGAAAGTGGCTTTCGGATCGCTACTGACGGCGCTGGTTACAAAGATCCGGTTGCCCCAAACGACGGGGCTCGAATGCGCCAACCCGGGGAGCGGAGTTCGCCAAAGAATGTTTTCGCCGGTTTTGGCGTCCCAGCGATCTGGCAGATTCTGTTTCTCCGCGACGCCGGAAGCCTGTGGCCCACGAAACGACGGCCAACTCGCGTTTGTATTTTTCATCGGCCGCGATGACGAAAGGCGCGCGCCGGGAGTCAGCGTGATGCGTCGAGCGGGAATGGCTATGGCTTCGTCGGCGGGAGTCCAAACGCTGCCGTCGACAATCATCCGGCGTACCACGCAATCATCTGCAAGTAGTTTGAAGCTGACGCGGTCACCACCATTGCCGCCGCTCGCTTTCTCAACTCCAAACTCGTAGCGCCCGGTTCCGTCGCAGCCGCCTGGCCCACCTGACATCGTAAATTCAATCACGGCGCCGTTCGAGTTCCACTTGCCGTTTAATGGCGGCCAGCCTTGGCCTTTAAGCGTGAAGGTTCCACCCGGATCAAACTTCGCGACGAATGCACCAAACTTCAAGGCACCCGAAGGAAGGGGCGCAGTAGCTTGTTGAGCGCTCGAAATTACGGAGCTCAATATCAGGACAAGCACAATTCGCAGATTGATGGTTTGCCAGGGTTTCATTCAAACTCCCATTACTGTGGTTTCGCAATCGAAGCTACAAGCGCGACAAAGAAGAGGATTGCAAAAACGAGAGCTCGACCAACACACGCCTGCCAGGTATGCGCCGTCATATGTTTCTTTTCGCTCTTGCCTTTCTAAACGCGTCAATCGATCATTGGAGGACGGGATCCATTCAACAGAACACTGATTGGATGCCTTTCAAATGTTCAGCTTGCGCTCGCTCATCCACTTGACGATGGCGGGGTCGCGGTGCGAAAAGAAGCTGCTGGTGCCAGTGTCCAGGTTGGCGATCTGATCTGTGTCGTTCGTATCTAGTTCGAAATCGAAGATCGCCAGATTCTCGGCCATGCGCTCCTTTCGCACCGATTTTGCCAGCGCAACAATGCCCCGTTGTATAACCCAACGCAAGACGACTTGTCCGATGGTCTTTCCGTATTTGGCAGCGATCGTCTGAAGCACTTCATTCTGGAAGAGATTATTTCGTCCTTCCGCAAAAGGCGCCCATGCTTCTGGTTGCACGCCAAGTTCGCGCATGAATGCCACGCTTTCCTCTTGCTGCTGGAAGGGATTTATTTCTATTTGATTGACGGCAGGCTTGAGCTCGTTGAACGCAGTGATGTCCATCAATCTGTCTGGCTGAAAATTACTGACGCCAATGGCCCGCAACTTCCCGGCACGGTAGGCATCCTGCATGGCGCGCCATGAGCAGTGTACGTCGGCATATGGCTGATGAATCAGGTACAGATCAAGATAGTCGAGTTGCAGGCGGCGTAGGGAATCGTCGATTGCCTGACTTGTTCGCTCGTAACCAGTATCTTGCACCCACAGCTTGGTCGTCACAAACAGCTGTTCGCGTGGTATGCCAGCGCGCGTGATCCCCTCACCAACGGCGGCTTCGTTCATATAGGAGACGGCGGTATCTATCAGGCGATAACCGACCTCTATGGCATCGACGACGCAACGCGCGCACTCTTGATGATCTGGAATCTGGTAGACGCCGTAGCCAACGATTGGCATAGCGACGCCATTGTTCAAAACTAAGGTTTGCATAGTTCGAACCCTGAAGTGTCTGACGATAAGATCTCCGAACTTTATCCGGCCCAACAG
>JALZOO010000452.1 GCA_030913905.1 Acidobacteriota bacterium | reverse complement strand
TTCAAACTCTCGAATCGAGCGACTGAAAGCGCGCTGGAGTTTTCTGACTTGGGCGGCGACTAACTGCGGAAAACGCAGAAGGACGGGAGCGCCAATGCCTCGGCGGGCGAGGTCGTCGATTATTTCTTTTAGATCAGCTGAGCGGGAATCACCATCGACAGGCCGGACTATCAGATTTCCCTTGCGATTTACGTCAAAGTATCCGGCGCCCCAGTTTTCGATGCCATAGGTTTCGAGCGTCTGCTCAATTGCCGTGGTCAATTCGCGGTCTCCTGACTAGCAGCTGAAAAACTTGTATTTGCTTGATTCCAGAAGTCAAAGCGTAGTTGTACACATCCCTAGCTCGTGTAGCGGAAGAATATCTGGATGGGACGCTTGGTTGCGAAATGTAACAGAAAACGAGGGGAGGGTCTATAACTTTTTTGTTTCAAAACGATGGGACGGCGCGCCTAAGTCGTTGGGCGCTTGAGGTTTAATAGGGGTGGGTGTGTAATCGGCCAAGGTTGATTCGCACTCGCTAGTGCTTTGCGCGCCTTTGGCGTTACCTTCGGGCCTTTTACGTTTCTAAGCAATCTACGGCTGAGGGATCGCAAGCTGAGCGGAAGCTTAACCGAGGAGCAGGTTGATGTCCTGGGTTGTGGGATGAACCCAAATCACACTAAGCCAGACCAAACTTCATCTGATCTCGCGTGTCTGGTGGATCATATTTTGAGCAATTGATAAAGCCAACGCAGTTGATCTCAACCCGCGATGAAAGTAGTTGACATCGCAATCTGCGTCACTATAATGCATCCTTTTTTAGCGCAGTTGCGCAATGACGTCTGCTTCTTTTGCTAGTCCGTTCCCGCTCTCAAAACACTTCGCGCCAAACACCACGCCGGGGCGAAGAGCACCCCTAACACTCCCTATTTCCTTCAGGAGAAATCATGAATGCAAAGACTGTCTTGAAATATGCCTCTGATCAAGGGGCGAAATTCGTTTCTGTCCGCTTTACCGACCTTCCGGGTTCCTGGCAACACCTGACCTTCCCCATTTCAGAACTTGGCGAAGATCAGTTTGAAGATGGCTTTGGTTTTGACGCCTCTTCAATTCGCGGCTGGGCGGCCATACATGAATCAGACATGCTGCTGGTTCCGGATCCGGGGCGCTTCTGGATGGATCCATTCGCGGAACAACCCACGCTGTGCCTGGTCGGTAATGCGGTTGATCCCATCACCAAGGAAGGTTACGCCTTCGATCCGCGCTCAGTCGCAGTGCGCGCGGAGAATTACCTTAAGTTCACCGGCCTGGCTGACACGGCGTTCTTCGGACCGGAAGCCGAATTCTTTGTTTTCGACTCCGCAAAGTTTCACAACGATCAGCACTCCGCCGGCTACACCATCGACTCTGATGAAGCACATTGGAACAGCGGCCGCGATGCCAACGAATTCCAGGGTTCAAATCTCGGCTACCGTATTCGCCCCAAAGAGGGCTACGTTCCTGTACCGCCGACCGACACGCTGAGCGACCTGCGCAGCGAGATTTCATTGACGCTGGCGAAGTGTGGCGTGACGGTAGAGTGTCATCACCATGAAGTGGCGACTGCCGGCCAATGCGAAATCGATTTTCGTTTTTCCACGCTGCTCGGCACGGCCGACAACCTGCAAATCTTTAAATATATCGTTCGCAATACTGCCTATCAGTACGGAAAAGCGGCGACCTTCATGCCGAAGCCGCTTTTCGGGGACAACGGTTCGGGAATGCACTGTCACCAGTCGTTGTGGAAGAGCGACAAGCCTTTGTTCTCAGGCGACGGTTATGCCGGACTGTCGGAAATGGCGCGCTATTACATCGGTGGACTTTTGAAACACGCGGCGGCCGTCGTTGCATTTGCGGCGCCGACAACCAACAGCTACAAGCGTTTGGTTCCCGGTTTTGAAGCGCCGGTTAATCTCGCATATTCCGCACGGAATCGTTCGGCGGCCATTCGTATTCCAATGTTCTCGACGAACCCTAAACTAAAACGGCTGGAGTTTCGTCCTCCCGATCCGTCGTGTAACGCCTACCTGGCTTTCTCTGCGATGTTGCTGGCGGGCCTTGACGGTATTCAGAACCGGATCGATCCGGGCGAGCCACTCGAGAAAGACATTTACGACCTGTCGCCGGAAGAGTTGAAAGACGTTCCCACTCTGCCGGGTTCGCTTGATGAGTCGTTGAAAGCACTCGAGGCTGATCACGACTTCCTGCTGAAGGGCGATGTGTTTAGTCCACAGATAATCGAGCGTTGGATTACCTACAAACGCGAGAAAGAGATCACTCCACTCAGAATGCGCCCGCATCCTCTGGAGTTTTCGATGTATTTTGATATCTAGGAATGACGTCAACGGCGAATGGCATTCAAGTAGTTCAGAGTTCAACCTTTAGGTTGCTCTTGCGTGACGCAGCAAGCTGAAGCTTGAACTCTGAACTACTTGAATGCCATTCGCCCTTGATATGTTTACGGCGTCAATCCGTTCACCGGATTGCCATAGAAACCCTGCGCTTTTGCATTCACCGGATTCCACTTGTCCAGAGTTCCCATCACTTTCACCGGCAAAATGACTTTATTCGTCGTAAGGTTACTCTGCCTGGCAATGCCATTGTCAGCGTAGGTGCCGTTGTTGCCGATTGAGAACTTGGTCTCACGCACCTGCTCGCCATTGTAGTAAACCTTCACGACGTATTCGCCGGGCTTTTGATTAAGGATCAGCGCGTCTTTGAATGCCGTGAAATTACGAAAATCTTCCTTTACGATGAATTCAACTCTTTTGGGCCAACTGAATTTGAACTCGTTCCAAAACAGCGACTGATCGTCGCCTCGTTTGTCCGCCCAGTAACGCTCGCCCGAATTTACGGATCCACCATCGTCCGTGGTAGCGATCTGTTGCCCGTTATGAAAAAGACGGGCTTCGAGGTTGTCGCCTTTAAGATCGCCTTTGAACCAC
This sequence comes from Acidobacteriota bacterium, assembly GCA_030913905.1. GTDB lineage: Bacteria > Acidobacteriota > Blastocatellia > Pyrinomonadales > Pyrinomonadaceae > PSRF01. The sequence continues at coordinate 535 of JALZOO010000452.1, read as the reverse complement.
ATGCGAATCGTAGGAGTTGCATAGTCCGGATTGGTCTCGCTCTGCCAGTCAACATCGGCAAAGCCAATTGGCAGCTTCCAATCGTAATCCACGTAGTAATCGACTTCGTTCTTATAACGCGCATCGGTGTTTTGGGGTTTGTACCGGACGACTTTGAACTTGCCTTGAAAGACGGTCGAGTTGTCGCGGATGTTTGTAATCTTTAAGCCAAACAAACCTCCCGTCACAATAGCCTTCTTATCTCGATTTGAATCGCTCTCACTCGAAACTTTTCCGATCCCCGAGCCCTCTGAGAAGCTGCCCCGATACTCAAGTGGCTCGCTAAACCAGAGTGAACCGTCTGGCATAAGGTAATCAGCCTTTAGGCGCAACTTGGTTGAGCCCCCGTAAAACACGAAGAAATTAATACGAGGCACCCAACTAGTGTTGTGATTATCGTTTGGTATCTTCCAGTAGTACTCCCAATGCTCGACCTGAACTTCGAGCGTCTCCGGCAGAAACTGAGGCGTTGTCATCGGCGGTTCTGGCTTAACCA
>JALZOO010000434.1 GCA_030913905.1 Acidobacteriota bacterium | reverse complement strand
TCCTCAACACTAGGCAGTTCCGTGAGGTCCTTTAATCCAAACTGCATCAGGAATTCCTTCGATGTTCCATACATCATCGGCCGCCCGACGGTATCCTTCCGCCCCTTCGCCACGATTAATCTTTTGTCGAGCAATGTCTTGATCGACGACGGTGATTGGACGCCGCGAATCTCAAGAATCTCAGGAACAGTAACCGGCTGCTTGTATGCAATAACCGCCAGTGTTTCGAGAGAGGCGATTGATAGCTTTGCACTCGGCCGCGACTTCAAGAAAGCGCGCACGTGCTCGTGATGCTCTGCCCGCGTGGCAAACTGCCAACCCCCAGCGACTTCGCGTAACTGCAAACCACCGTTTCGGCCGTTGAATTCGCGCTCGAGTTCGGCGAGCGCTTTATTTATTACTTCGCGATCTTCCTTCAGCACCTCCGCAATCGTTTTCGTACTCAACGGTTCTTCTGAAACAAAGATCAGCGCCTCAATAATCGCGATGCGTTCTGCTTCATTCTGGACCGCATAAGCCGGCGACTCATCAGCCTCCGCTGCCTCAGCAGCAGTTGATTCCGCCGCCACCAACGCCTCGAGCTCCCGGCTGGCTTCTTCGTTAAGCGCGGCCTCGTCGAGCGCTTCGTCACTCTTCTGCATCACAGTCTTTTCACTCATCTTAGTTCCTTAAGCTGCCGTCTGGGCAATTATGTCGCCGAAAGTTTCTCGCTGAATCAGTTTGATCTCAGTAGTTCTCACTAACTCCAACACGGACAGAAATGCAACCACCAGCTCGCGGCGGGAGCGTGCTCGTTCAAAAAAGACTCGCAGGTTTAATTCACCTGCCGACATTACCATGTTCCTCAACCGCTCGAGCATTTCCGCCATGGAAATCTCTTCGCGCTCAATTTCCATCATTACTTCTTCTTTGTGCCGCGCGAGGATTTCCTGAAACACCTTCAACAAATCAAACAGACCTACCGCCACCTCGGGATTATTCTTATCCGTTTCCAACTCAGCTCTTTTGAAAACCGCGCGTTCAACCGTTGCACGCGACCAAAGCATTTGCGCCGCAGCCTTGTACTTCTGATACTCGAGAAGTTGATCGACCAGCTCTCTGCGCGGATCCTCTTCCTCTTCCGCCGCCGCGAAAGGATCACGCGGCAGCAACATCCTGGTCTTCAGCTCAATTAAGGTGGCGGCCATCACTAAAAAATCGCCGGCGACGGCGATGTCCATGTTCTGCATTAACCTCAAATAGCTCAGGTATTCGTCAGCTATTCGCGCCACCGGGATGTCATAGATGCTGACCTGTTCCTGCCGAATCAAATGAAGCAGGAGGTCCAGCGGCCCTTCAAATTCCCCCATGACGATCCTGACGTCGTCGGTTGTGTGATCGGCGAAGATTTCCGGTGACGACCCGGTGACGTCGATTGGGCCAGCCGTCTCGTCGGAAGCTTTTTGCGGCGCCGTCGCTTCTGTCATTTCGTCTGCCAAGATCCTCGTCCTTGCTGGTTAACTTTACGTTAAACCGATAATGAATGGGTACGAAGCCAGGGGCATGACAACCCGGAAGATAAGGCCGAAAACTCCGGTGAACATCAAAACTATCAAAAGCATGTAACCAAACCGCTCGAGAGTTTCAATCGCACTCTCAAAGTTGGGACCCAGAATACTTGCCAATATCTTACTCCCATCCAAAGGCGGAACGGGAATCAGGTTGAATATAGCCAGGGCGATGTTAAGGGAGAAGAAGCCGCTCAAAAGTTTTGCCCCGCCCTCAGCGATTATTGAACCGCCGGCAGCTTCCGCCGAGAGTCCATAAAACGGATGGATGTAGAGATCCACGATGTTGAAGTGAAACAGAACGCGCATTAGAATGCCGGCCACTATGGCAATTATCGCATTGCTAATCACTCCCGCCGCGGAAACCCAGAAGTTTGCGACACGCTTGTTTCGCCATTTCAGCGGGTTTACAGGCGTAGGTTTGGCCCATCCGATGATAGGAATGTGGGTAAAGAAAGCTATCGCAGGAAACAGCAAGGTGCCGATAGGATCGACATGAACTGCTGGGTTGAGGCTTATTCGTCCCTGTAAGCGTGCAAGATCGTCTCCGAAGTAGTTTGACATCCAGGCATGCGCCGATTCATGAACCGATAGCGAAAAGATCAACGCCACCATGAAGAGAATGAATTGGCCAATGGCGTTGCTGTCGATTCCACCCATTAGAAGCCTATAAGGAACTCATTAAGACTCAAATTTACAAGAGTGGTCACACTAGCATGGGCCTAAAAGGCTGTCAAAAATCACTTCCATTTCTTTTCGAAAGCCATCAAACGTCGAAGGATAAACGATAAACCGAGTCAGTTGACGCAATCGCCATGTCCCCAGTTGAGCTGAAAGCCAGTCCGACAAGATTCATTCCCGCCACAAACATGCCGGCCGTTTTTCCATCCGGCGAGATACGCACGATTCCACGCCGTCCGCGTAGAGATGCGGCGACAAGCAGATTGCCTTCTGCATCAAAGGCGAGGCCCTGCGGCCGTCCCAAACCCTTATAGAAAACACTGGCCTGGCCCTTTGGATCGATCCGCATTATGGAATCGAAACTCGCAACGGTCGGTCCCGCAACATACAACGCGTCATCCGGTCCGACCGCGAGATGGTAAGCGGAGACGGAAGGTTCCAGCTGGGCCCATGCGCTCTCTTCACCGATACCGTTGACTTTGTAAATCGTACCCGTGCGGTCTCCAACATACATCGTGTCTGTTTTATCGAAAGCAATGCCCGTTGCAATACCGAGATTTGTGGCGAACGGCACCGCTTCCTTGAAAGGGGTGACGCGATAAACGGTACCGTCCATTCGACTGCTGACGAACATCTGGCCGCTGCTATCGAACGCAATGCCAGTCGGGTTTGTGATATCGCCTGAAAATTCGGTGAGGTCGCCGTTGGTGTCAATGCGAAACATCGTGACTGACAACTGTTCGCCTCGCGATCCGGAGCGGGTGACGAACAGAGCGCCATCATCGGGGTCATAGGCCGGATTGGCTACCGGATGCAGATCCTCCGCCAATCGCCTGCCTACGGTTATGCGGCCTGCCTCACTCGTCGCGGCGCCGCTCTGCAACTTCACGTCAACTCTGCCGCCCGACCTCAGCTCCGGCACAATCGCCAGCACTCGTTTAGGAGACAAGGCTACGATTGGAGCGCGCTCGTCGCCGAACCAGACAGAACACAACGTAGGATCTGAGGTATCAAGATTTTCACACTCCATCGTCACTTCGCCGCCAGGTATTGCGAGCGACGGATCAATCCCAAGAATTCCAGGTGTTTTGCTCATTTACTTGAGAGGACCAAAGGCAATTCGCGACATTTGTCGAAAGATTGTAGAGCTTTCATCATACGACCGCGCTGAGGTGCTGTCTAACGACATACTACTGTTTTGCAGCCGAATTAGTCGCATGTGGGCCGGCCAGAAGCGGGAACTCTGACGCCCATCTTGAAGCGCCTCATATGCTATACTTCGCCTTTCGAAGCAGCTTCAGCGGAATTCTCATTGGTTCTTTCGGTAGCGAAGCGGTTTCAAACAATAGTAATGCTCAAGCGACTTAGCGAATCGATATCGCAGAGCAACATCGAAGGCAAACTCCAGGCGTCGGACACCCACTGCTCGCAACACTCCTCCTGTAATTTCAGCTCGAACAGTCTCGTAGTTTTCCTCTCCTGGGTTTCAGTTGGGGTTTTGCACACGATTGTGCGAACGGAGGCAATGCACTATTAAAGACGTCTTAGGAAATACTGCCGGGTTAAAGCCTAACCAACTTCGCCGGATCGCCAAGCTCTATACCAGGCGAATTGCTCCACACCAGATCGTAACCCCGGAGTTTGCGCGGCAGCTCGCCGAGTTGTCGCATGAAACGGGTAGACAGATTGGGGCGCTGATTGACCGCAGCGGTCATGTGGAATACGTGATGGTTGGCGACAATCGCCGAATTGAACTGCCCGACTTCAAGCGTGTTCGTGTAGCTGTGGATCGTTTTCGAGGGCTCCGATGCGTGCATACTCACCTGCGGGGTGAAGCGTTAACTCAGGACGACCTTGCTGACCTCGGCTTACTGCGGCTCGATTTAATGGTTGCGATCGACGTAAACCCGAGCGACGGGCTGCCGGGGCTGGTGAATGCCGCTCACCTGTTGCCAATAACGACACTCGAGGCCCGTGGCGAAAACGGCAGTACCCCCTACGCTTTTCTTCCGCCCAAAGTACCCTCGCAGATCGACGTTGATTTTCTTGCGCTGATCGAATCGCTCGAGGAGGAGATGGCGCGCAATCGCCACGCTGCGCGTCACGACGGTGCCCGTGATCGAACAATCCTGGTTGGTGTTACTACGGGCCCGGTTGCCGATGCTGAAGAATCGATGGCGGAGCTGCACGAGCTCGCAACTTCGGCGGGAATAGTGGTGCAGGACAAAGTTATTCAACGACGGCAAGCTATCGATCCGCGAACGGTCCTGGGGCGCGGGAAACTGGACGAGCTTCTGATTCGCTCTCTCCAATTAGGCGCCGACATCCTCGTGTTTGACCGCGAGCTGACGCCGGCCCAGGTGAGATCGCTTTCCGAGGCTACCGATCTGAAGATCATCGATCGTTCCCAGCTCATTCTCGACATCTTTGCCCAACGCGCGCAGTCGAGCGAAGGCAAGATTCAGGTCGAACTGGCCCAATTGAAGTATCTGTTGCCACGGCTGATTGCGGGACAGGATTCCGCGTTTTCGCGGCTAGCCGGCGGCATTGGCGGACGTGGACCTGGGGAAACGAAGCTGGAGATGGATCGCCGCCGCGTGCGCGACCGTATTAACCGGCTTGAAAAAGAGATTGAATCGCAAAGACTAAGACGGCAGGAGCGCCGGAAAGTCAGGACCAGAAACGAACTTCCCATTATTTCGATTGTCGGTTATACAAATGCGGGAAAATCAACTCTTCTCAACGCGCTCACTAATAGCGACGTAAGGGCGGAACAGCGAATGTTTGCGACGCTCGATCCAACGTCGCGCCGGCTGCGTCTGCCTCGTGAGCAGGAAGTGATCATCAATGACACTGTGGGTTTTATTCGCGACCTTCCGCCTGGGTTGTTGTCAGCTTTTCGCGCGACGCTGGAAGAAATCGGCGACAGTAAGTTGCTTCTGCATCTGATCGATATTTCAAATCCGCGATGGTCCCAACAGATTCAATCCGTTGAAAGAATCCTTCAGGAACTTGAAGTTTCCCGTATTCCATCGATTTTGGTTTTGAACAAGACCGATCTAGTCGATCTCGAAACGCTACAAAGCATCACGCGGCAACTGGGTGAAGGTGGCAGTCGTGAGGTGGTGTCGATTTCGGCCACGAATCCAGCCACTTTTCCACTCCTGCTTCAAAGTATCGGACAGATGCTTTCAAGGGATCTTAATGCGACACGCGATCACAAATCGGTAGGCGATGGGCGGCTCTCTCGCACCGCCTAAACTAACTATGGGTCTTCGTCCTCGATTCACAACACCACTCAGTCATGCGCGTGACTTAGCGTTGCAATATTTGCTTCGCCCTTTGAATGCATTCAGACCCACCACGCGTTTTCTGATCGGTTTCGCGTTTCTTGTGGCGGTAACTACTGCACTACTCTTCAGCAGTCACTCGTCCGGACTCTCCGGAGAATATCATGAAGGCGAAATCGTTCGCGGAAGTGTAGTAGCACGGTCCGATGTCAACGGCATTGATATCGCCGAGACTGAGAGACGACGGAACGCAGCGCGGCAAAACACGCGTCCGGTTCTTAACTTCGATTCCACTCGAGGCGCCAGCTCAGCCAGAAGTTTTCGTGCGGCCTGGGAAGATCTAAAGCATCAAGCGGAGACTTCTGGTAAGGCTTCGACGTGGAGCGGTGAGGGCGGCGGAGGTGTCGCCCGTGCAATCGCCGCCCATAACTATAGCCAGGAGGATCTCGAACGGCTCGTACGCGTCATACGCGACGTTGCGGACAAGTACATATACGACGATTCCGATTCTGAACGGTTGAATCAGGAGATCGTCCTGGTTGATGTTCGCAATCCATCAGGCCAAATGATCATACCGGCGCCGCGAACCCGGATGCTCTCGTTGAGCGCCGCTCGCCAGGAGCTTGAGCTCAGAATTCTTGGTCTCACGGGATGGACCCAGGATCAGAGGTTGGCACTGGTTGCAGCAATACTTCCTCTTATCCGGCCGAATGTGGTGCTTGACCAAACCGCCACCGCCACCGCACGAGAGATGGAAGCGAACAAAATTCCCTCAGTCCCAATCGCGATCAAACGCAATCAGGTGATCGCTCGCGAAGGTGACACGGTAACGCCTGCAATACTCGCGCAATTTGCAGCATTGAAGACTACGGGGCGCAGCGGACGGCCCTGGCACAACCTGATCGGGCTCTTGATTATCGTCGCCGCGGTCTATTGGGCGGTCTGGAAATTTACCGAGCACCGCAGCACCGCTTCCGCGCTCTCGCTGTCTAAAACGAAAGCTTTCGTTTTGGTCGGTTCCGCAATCGTTGTCGAAACTGCGTTGATGCGCATCGGCTTTACCTTTGGCGACGCTGTGGCAAGCCGCATGACAACGGCTCCTTTCAATGAACCGATGTTTTGGAACTTCGCTATTCCCTTTGCAGCTGCTTCTTTGTTGGTAGTGATGTTGGTCGACACCCAACTCGCCTTCCTCACCGGCATTGTGACAGCGCTATTTGCAGGTTTGATGGCGCCGACCGGCGTACAAAAGACCATCTACGCAATGATTTCGTGTGCGGCGGCCATTTACGGAATTGGGAGATATCGCGAACGACAATCTGTCACGCTGGCAGGCTTATTCGTCGGCGTCGTGAATGCAGTGATGGCTTTAGCGTTGTTAGCTTATGCCGAGCAGCCGTTCACGCCGAACACGGTGCTGCTGGCTATGGGTTGCGGTTTTGCAGGAGGACTACTGACAGCGATTTTCGCGGCTGGCGGCTTGCCGATTAATGAATCGCTCTTCGGGATACTCACCGACGTGAAGTTACTCGAACTATCCAACGCGGACTTGCCGGTATTAGGCCAACTGGCCTTGCGCGCTC